>SKOH01000220.1 GCA_007120165.1 Clostridiales bacterium | reverse complement strand
TTTCCGATGGCCGGCGCAGCGGTAAGTCCCGGAGAATCAATGCCGATTAAATTAATCATCCCCGGTACCTGCTCCCCTTCGATGATGAAGTCCTTCTCCTTAATCGATGCTCTTAAGCCGGAAAAAGTGGTAATAGCCCGCTGCAGCTTAAAATCAGGGATCGAACGCCTTGCACTGTCAATAATGTATTGAAGACTTGCCTTTGTTGTGGATAAATCCGCCCGGTCACTTACTTCCTCGGCATTAGGCCCGATCATAAAGTTTCCGTGATACGTGGTGGTAACAAGGATGCCTTTACCTTTCGCATTGGGGACTTGAAAGATCACGTGGTTTACCAGATGACCCTGATCCTTCCCGAATAAAATATATTGGCCCTTTCGGGGAGTGACGGTATACTTAATAACGCCCACCATCTTTGCAATCTCGTCGCTGTACAGGCCGGCGGCGTTAACGAGGTAGGTTGTTTCAACACGCTCCCCTTCGGCATCAATCACAAAACCGTCTTCCTGCTTTTTGATCCCTTCCACTTTTTTCCCAAGCAGTACCTCCACCCCATTGGTCATGGCATTTTCCACTAACGCAATGGTCATTTCATAGGGGGAGGTTACTCCTACATTTTTGCTGAAAAGGGCAATTTTTATATCGGGATTGCTATAGGGCTCCAACTCTTTAATCTTATCCGGTCCGATTATTTGAAGTTCCTCTTCGGATTCTCCGTATTTTTTTCCGTTTTGATAAAGCTCCTGAATCCGTTTTTCGTCCTCTTCGGTAAATCCCACCACTAAGGCACCGGTTTTCCTGAATCCAAAATTCAATTCTTCATTCAGACTCTGATACATCGGGTTTCCTTTCGCCGAAAGCTCCCCTTTTAATGTACCGTGGTCTGTGGCGTAACTTCCATGAACAATCCCGCTGTTGGCTTTTGTTACCCCTAAGGATACGTCCTTTTCCTTTTCAATCAGCAGCACCTTTCCGTGATATCTGGAGAGCTCCCGGGCAATGGATGCTCCGATGACGCCTCCCCCGATGATGGTCACATCGTACATATTAATCAGCTCCTCTTCCCTTATTAAATTCGATATTTCAATAGATAAATCCTCTATTTATTGGTTATTAATATCTGAATTTCAAATTTTCACGCTTACTATTTTTATCAACTGATCCGTTACCTTAAAATCTTCAGAGAAATCATTGACGAAAAAAATCGCCTAAGGATATGGACACAAATCCTTAGACGATGATTTTTTTACTTATTGCTTAACCCTACTGTAATTATGATTAGAGTAATCAATAATTTCAGCTCAGTATTATTTAAGTTTTTTTGGTATTGACTTAGATGGCTTTTACCTGTGATTTCTTCACTTGGTATCCCAGTGTGGTGATGGCCCTTTCAATTTCCTCGATGGAAAGTATTTGATCATCAAAGTTGAGCTTTACCTTACTGGAGTTAAATAGCACATTCACGCTTTCTTTTTCTACCCCATCCAAAGCTTTTACCCCTTTATCAATCTTTTGTAGACATGAAGGACAGGTTAAGGTTTCCAATAATACCACTGCTTTTTTCATTGATTGTTCCTCCTTTTAATTGGTTTTTGTAAAATACTTACGTTACCTTAATCGATATCGAAGGAGCCGCATTCCGTTTAGGATGACTACTAAGATGCTTAGTTCATGGACCAGCATACCGATGGACATATTCATCCAGTCGCTGAATAAAACACTGGAAAGCAGGACAAACACCACGCCTAGGGCTATTAAGATGTTTTGTTTCATATTTCTCGCCGTCGCCTTGGTCAGTCCCAGCGCATGGGGCAGTCGGCTGAAATCCGAATTCATCAACACTACATCCGAAGTTTCGATTGCGACGTCGGTTCCGCTGCCCATGGCAATGCCGATATTTGCTAATGCCAGGGAAGGACTGTCATTCACACCATCGCCAACAAACGCCACAATTTGTCCTTCCTCCTCAATCAACTGTTTTATATAGGCGGCTTTATCTTCCGGGTACATATTTCCATGAGCCTCTGTTAAGCCCAGTTCCCGACTGACCAAATCCACCGTGCCCTGATTATCCCCGGAGAGGACCACCAGGTTTTTTACTTTCAATTTCTTCAATCGCTTAAGATCTTCTTTAATCCCCGGTCGAATCTGATCCCGAACGCCGATTAAAATTTTCAGTTGCTGATTTACCGCGGTTAATATCAATGAATCTCCGTTTTTTTCAAAGCGCTCCACATCCTCTTTGGCTTGTTCCGTGAGCTTTATCTGTTCCCGTTCCATAAGGGCTACATTTCCCACGGCCACTTTATGACCGTTAACCAGAGCTACAATGCCTCCCCCCTTCACGACTTCGGTTTTTTCCACCGGAGAGAAAATGGTGTCTCCGATTTTTGTCAATACCGCTTTTGCCAGCGGGTGATCGGATTCCCGTTCCACACTGGCGAGATAACCTAAGGCTTGATCAATATTTTCCCCATAATACCGGTGTTCTGCTACCGATGGTTTCCCCACGGTCAGGGTACCGGTTTTATCAAATACCATCGTATCCAACCGACTGAAATCCCCGATGACTTCACTGCCCTTTAACAGGACCCCATTCTTTGCGCCGTTTCCGATCCCTGCGACATTGGATACGGGTACCCCGATGACCAACGCCCCGGGACAACCGAGCACGAGGATGATGATCGCGAGTTC
>SKOH01000133.1 GCA_007120165.1 Clostridiales bacterium | reverse complement strand
TAACTCTTTATTTTTCAGAATTAAGTTCCCGGTTTGAGAGGTTTTCGAAGAAAATGTAGCAAAATGGGCAAGATAGTTTTCTTTATTTTTGACTAAAAAGAAATTTCTAGTAATCTCTTTTACTTCTTTTCCTAACTTAATATACTCGTTCCTTATAAGCTCTCCTGATGCGATGCTCCTTACCTTGCTTCCTGTTTCAAAAGTACTATTCTGATTTCGAGGGAGTTTAGAATCATAATCTGATGGTTCTGTGCTTTCCATGATTGTCATACAGCTATTTTTTTTAATTGCCCACTCATTTGCCAGTTTGATTGTTTCCCCGAGAATTACATTCGCAACATTTCTACTCTTTCCTTTAATCGGGTAGCGGTGACTGACAATGTCCGGCTGAGATGTTAATTGAGCGACTTGATAATTCCCCTCATTCGGTGAAACTAACTTGCTCTCTATTAGTATATCAACTCCTGCCACACCTAATCCCTCTATAAGTAATGCTGCTTTTTCCGCTATTTCTTTGTAACCTGGATGAATGGATTCCGTAACATCGGAAACGTCAAAGATCTCCCCTATAACGATCTTTTTATCTAACTCTATAATATCCTTCTGATCATAACCGCTCTTTTTCAAGTTTGAAGTAATCTTATTGATTTTCCAACCTCTAATTAAGGCAATATCAAAATTGAACTTATTTAAATATCTATCGATAAGCTCTCTAAGGGAGTCTTTACCATTACCTATGATAACTGCTGGTATTTTTTCCCCAACTGCAATAACTTTTCCTTTAACGATTAAGAATCTATACTTCTTATAATTTTCAGTGTTTTTATTTTTGTCCCTTTGAGTTGTCACAATATTTTCTTCTTCCAACAGGCTTTTTACCAATTTCTGCTTTTTTAATAATTTCTCTGTTACATGGGCGGTATCAAATATCGTGGCCCCTTTAAACCCGATATATTGTCCATCCAAATCCGCTATAAAGATCGATTGATTGTACCAGGATAATTTATAGCTGAATTTTTTCAATTCATCAGCTATCAGTAAAGAGTTTGGATTTTTATTCTGAATATCTTCATTCCTATTCATGGCGCTGAATACCTCATCAAAAGAGGATATCCCTACTTTGTTTTTTCTTGGCTTAATGAAATAACTGATGTCGTCTTTGAATAATTCAAAAGCCGTATCAAATTCATATTCCTTTGATTTCATCTCCAAAGACTTTTTTAACTCTAAGGTTTCTTTTTGATTCGTAAATCGTGGCATATAACCGGTCTTTTGATTATCTACTACTATTGGATAAAAGGCCAGTTCGCTATTCCATTCGTGATTTCCTTTGCATATCTCCAATCCTGCCACTACCCCGTAAGGCAGAATGCCGGCCTTATCATAGGAACCTCTTGTATTGTACACAAAATTCCCTATGGAATAAGCAATTATCCCCTCTTTATAATATTCAATACTATTAGTGATTCTTGTACCGTGTCCAATAACATAATTTGCTCCGGAATCGATAAATGATCGTACCATCTCTTTAACGGCCGGTGTTTTTTCAATGTTTTTGTATTGAAATCCGGTCCAGTGGGGTGTGACAATGATTACTGCATTCTTACTTTTCTTTCGGATTTTTTGGATGGAAGAGTTGATCTCAACGGGATCCAATTTTGAAACTCCCGGGGTTGTCTTCGTTGCATAATAATTGTACTTATCATATATTTCTTTTGCAAAGAGTCCATGAAAAATAAAAATTTCCAGGTCCTCTCCTTCTTCTCCATGAAAAACAAGTTTTTCGGGATTGCTTAACTTCCCTTTGTTTTCCCCAATACCAAAATATTTGATATTGTACTCTTTAAGTTTTTTACAGGTATCCATCACTCCACTATTTCCATAGTCCGCAGTATGGTTGTTACTGAGACTCAATACAACACTCTCATGCCTATTGAGTAACTTTAATAAAGTAGCGGGGTCATCGTTTTTGATATATTTCTTACCCTTAACCGGTTCTTGAAAATTGGATAAGATGGAGGCTTCATAATTCATCATACAATATTTGCTAGCCTTTATTATTGGCATCATGGCATTCAATTGACTTTGCCTGTCTTCTATTGTCCTTACAGAAATCTCTTCTTTCGCGTCTACGGTACTCGGCTTATGACCTAAATAAGTGTCCCCTGCAAATGATATTAAAAATTTCTTCCCCATTATTCATCCTCCTAAGACGGTGTCTTCTATGACACCGTCTTTTAATCTGCTTAAAGAGCAAAAAGTATTATTTGAACTGCTTGACTTATTTAAGGCTTATGAAATAATTTTCATCATCAAAGCTGTTAATTACAATCTTCGCAAGGTTGACTCCCTCACCAATCCAAGGATAATGAAAACGTCCCACTTCCGGAGTGGAATCAATGTAATCAATTACCCATTCCTGGTTATCCAGCGCCTGGGAAGGATCCTGTACGGTTGCGTAAACGTAGGCAAATTCCAGTCCCGGTACGGCATGTACTGCATCCACCGCCGCTTTTTTAATATCCGGATGGATTAGATTTTCCCGATTTCCGGTATCACCAAAGTCGATGGTGCTGGCTTTGCTTTGAAGCGTCACCCGGCTGCCTTCTTCTAAAATATCCTCGAGCTTTACGCCCTGATTATCTAGTACCCGCTCTAAGTCCTCGTCGATTACAATCAATCGGTTGTGAAACCAT
>SKOH01000092.1 GCA_007120165.1 Clostridiales bacterium | reverse complement strand
TGCTCAGTGAAGAAGAGGCGAGAAGCCGCCTCCTGGAAATTGCCCAAAACTGGGTGGACATCGATGGCCTGGAGGATATTGAGATTGAAGGAATCGATTACCGAAACGGCATCGGGTACTACACCCTAGAGACCGAGGGGCTGCTATTATGGCTGGATGCCGGGGCAGGGAGTCTGCGGTACCTGGAATACTCGCCGGCGGCAGTCGAAAAGGACCGGGACGAAATCCGGCGGCAGGAAGCCTTACGAATTGCCCGGGAGTTTTACCAGCGTTATCAGGGACCTCCCTTTGAAGAGCTGATCCAGGAGGTATTTACCTATAACCAGGAGGGAAACGGAGAGATGGTCTACGCTTTTCGGTTCATCCCCGTGGACAGCAGCCTGCGCCTAAGCAGTGACGCCTTCGAAATCAATGTGGGGGCAGTCTCCGGCGAGGTGGTCCGTTTTCGAAATCAATACAACGGAACCTCCCTGTTTATGGATACTAAAGGCACCTTAGCGATGCTGGAGCTTTCCGAGGAAGAGGAAGCAAGACCCCTGTCGGCGGAAACCATAGAAGAGCTTCACCAGGAGAATTTTCCCGATATGGAGTATCAGGGCAGAGCCGTCGTTCGTAATTTTTACACGGAGTTTTCGCCCCAGGTGGTAAAGGTATTTTTCAGTCAGATCGAAGGACAGCAGGCGGCAATTTATTTTGATGAATTCACCGGCCATGAACTGGAGCGTATTTATTACCCCTATGATTCCTTCTAGAGAGGATGATTCGTTATGAAGGGCCTTACCATCATAGAACACCCGCCGACCCTGGAAAAACCCTCAACAATAGAAATTCATAACCTGTCGGTCTTTGACCCCAGGGATATTTTCCACTGCGGCCAGGCTTTTCGCTGGGAGGAAAAGGCGAAGAACCGGTATCAGGTCACCGCCTGTCAGCGGGTGATTGAAGTGGAAAAAACCGAGGACCGCATCCTTTTTTACAATACCCACCGACGGGATTTTGAAAAAATCTGGCGGGAGTATTTTGACCTGGATACGGACTATGAAAAAATTCAAAAGCGGCTGATCCGCCGGGACCCGGTCATGGCGGAAGCGGTAGCCTTCGGCCGGGGGATTCGGATCCTAAAGCAGCAGCCCTTTGAGACGCTGATCTCGTTTATTATCTCGTCCAATAATAATATCAAAAGAATTAAAGGCTCCGTGGAGGGTCTGGCAAAGACCTATGGGGAAGTAATCGATTCCTACGACGGCCGGCTACACTACGCCTTTCCCACACCGAAAGCCCTCAGTGCTGCAAGTGTGGAAGAGTTAAAACTACTCGGTCTTGGCTACCGGGCACGCTACGTAAAAGAGACCGCCGAAAAAGTCTTTGAGAACCCCGGGATTTTAGAGAAGATGCTTCAGCAAAAACGTCGGGAATGCTTAGAGGGGGTAAGCACCTTCTCCGGAGTAGGACCGAAGGTCGGCAGCTGTGTGGTCTTTTTTTCCATGGGGAAACGGGAAGCCTTTCCCGTGGATGTATGGGTCAAGCGGATGATGGAGGCGCTGTATTTTAACGAGCCCAAACCCCTGGCAGAAATTGAGCGCTTCGCCATGGAAAAGTTCGGAAAAGATGCGGGTTATGCCCAGCAGTATCTGTTTTATTATGCCCGGGAAAAGGGCATCGGGAAACCGGGGAAATAACGATGAAAATCATCAAAAAATCCTAAGAAGAAGAGGGGATTACATATGTTGGGAACCATTGTAAATGCACTGGCAATTGTGATCGGCGGTATCCTCGGGGTGCTGCTGAAGAAAAATATCGGTGAAGGTTATAAAGATACCATTATGAAAGCCATCGGACTTGGGGTCCTGATTATCGGTTTTAAGGAAGCCCTGGCCACGGAAAATGTACTGCTCTTATTAATTGCGGTTATTTTCGGAAGTGTGATCGGTGAGGCTTTGGAGCTGGAAAAACGGCTGCAGGGCCTGGGGGATTTCATCCAGCGACGGATGGGAAGTTCCGAGAGTACCTTTACCAAAGGCTTTGTAACCGCCAGTGTGGTCTACTGCGTCGGCGCCCTGGCCATCATCGGATCGCTGCAAAGCGGTCTGCTGGGAGATCACACCACCCTATATACAAAATCCATTATCGACGGCATCTCGTCGATTATTTTCGCCTCCACCCTGGGCATCGGCGTGGCCTTCTCGGCGGTGGCGGTATTTTTCTACCAGGGAGCCATTACCCTCCTTGCCGGGTTCGTAGAACCGTTAATGACCGAAAGCGTGGTCCTGGAGATCTCCTCCATCGGCGGCCTGCTGATCATCGGCATTGCCTTTAATATTTTAGAAATCCGAAAAATCCCCGTAGCCAATATGCTCCCGGCCATCATCGTTCCTGTAATCGCCGGGGTCCTGGGCTTTTTATAAGCCGGCGCAGCAGGCTCATTAAATAAAGCATCAAAATCTCAGCTGCTAAAAAATACTGGTGAAATTTGCGTTAACTGCTGTGTTAATTACAACTTGTAATTAGCAGCAGTTTTTTTAAATTACTGCTGAAAAAAGCTTTTAAGAATTCGAACCTCAAAAACTTTTTCGGCAATTAATCCATCCGTTGTTCAAATTATTTGAAAATAACCCATGGAATTGCTAATTCCATGAAATAAGGAGTATAAAAGCAAAAAACAAAGCAATACATAGATATAGCTGAAAAATACGGCTTAATCATAGTTGAAGGGAAACTTTCTTTTCGATACTATGGTACTTGTAATTAGCACTCGTGATAAGTGAGTGCTAACAAATTCAAAAGATAAAAAAAGCATATAAAGAGGAGGTTTTTAACAATGAAGATCAAGCCATTAGGTGACCGAGTGGTAATTAAGAAAGTGGAACCGGAAGAAAAAACCAAGAGTGGAATTGTACTGCCCGGCAGTGCAAAGGAACAGCCGCAGATGGCTGAGGTTATGGAAGTCGGCCCCGGTGGAAATGTGGACGGAAACGAAGTAACCATGGAAGTAAAAAAAGGGGACCGGGTGATTTTCTCCAAGTATGCAGGCACCGAAGTGAAATTTGACGGTGAAGAATACACGATTTTAAAGCAGAGTGAAATCTTAGCGATTGTAGAATAACAGATATTAAAGGAGGTTTTAGTTATGGCCAAGGAAATTAAATTTCGAGAAGAATCCAGACGAGCATTAGAGCGGGGGGTCAACAAACTTGCGGATACCCTGAAGGTGACCTTAGGACCCAAGGGAAGAAACGTGGTTTTAGATAAAAAATTCGGCTCACCGCTGATTACCAATGACGGTGTAACCATTGCTAGAGAAATTGAACTGGAAGACGTTTACGAAAACATGGGTGCCCAGCTGGTAAAGGAAGTTTCCACAAAGACCAACGACGTGGCGGGAGACGGTACCACCACTGCAACCCTTATTGCCCAGGCAATAATCCGGGAAGGGCTGAAGAACGTGGCCGCCGGCGCCAATCCGATGATCGTTAAAAAAGGAATCTATAAAGCCGTGGAGCTTGCGGTGGATGAACTGCAAAAGATTTCCAAACCGATTGACTCCAAAGAAGCCACCGCTCAGGTAGGCTCCATTTCCGCCGCCGATGATGAAATCGGTGCGCTGATTGCCGACGCCATGGAAAAGGTAGGAAAAGACGGGGTAATTACCGTTGAGGAATCCAAGTCCATGGGTACAAACTTATCCGTTGTGGAAGGTATGGAATTTGACCGGGGATACTTATCACCGTATATGGTAACCGACACCGAAAAAATGGAAGCGGTATACAACGACGCCTACATTTTAATTACTGATAAAAAGATCAACAACGTACAGGAAATTCTGCCGCTGCTGGAAGAAATCGTACAGCAGGGAAGAAAACTGTTAATCGTTGCGGAAGATATTGAAGGGGAAGCCCTAGCGACCCTGGTGGTAAATAAAATTCGGGGAACCTTCGAGTGTGTAGCGGTAAAAGCGCCAGGATTCGGAGACCGAAGAAAAGCAATGCTTGAGGATATTGCCACATTAACCGGCGGTACCGTAATCTCTGAGGAACTGGGTTACGAGCTGAAGGAAGCGACCGTGGATATGCTTGGCCGGGCAAGAACCATCAAAGTGGATAAGGACAACACCACCATCGTGGAAGGTCAGGGAGACGAGCAGGTTATTGCAGACCGGGTAAGTCAGCTGAAAAAGCAGATTGAAGATACCGATTCCGACTTCGACAGAGAAAAGCTTCAGGAACGACTGGCAAAGATCTCCGGAGGAGTGGCTGTTATTGAAGTAGGCGCCGCAACGGAAACGGAACTGAAGGAGAGAAAACTTCGAATCGAAGACGCGCTGAACGCTACCCGGGCAGCGGTAGAAGAGGGTATTGTCTCCGGTGGAGGCGTAGCGCTGGTAAACGTAATCCCTGCCATTGACAAGCTGATTGAAAACAGCGAAGGGGACGAGCGAACCGGTATGAAAATCATTCGAAGAGCACTGGAAGAGCCGCTTCGACAAATTGCAGAGAATGCCGGTCTTGAAGGTTCCGTCATCGTCAATAAAGTAATGAACTCGGAAGTGGGCATCGGATTTGACGCACTGAACGAAACCTATACCAATATGATTGATGCAGGAATTGTGGATCCCACAAAAGTTACCCGCTCGGCACTGCAAAACGCAGCATCGATTTCCGCTATGCTTCTAACTACCGAAGCCGCAGTAGCGGATATTGAAGACGACAACGACGCCCCCGGCGGCGGCATGGGCGGCGGCATGGGCGGCATGCCTCCAATGATGTAACCCATAAATGAAACCTGAAGTCCGGCAGAGGGGATAGTCCCATCTGCCGGGCTTTTTTATACTTCCGGTTTATTACCGGAAATTATTTTCCTCCCTTCGATGGGAAAATTTCCGGCTTTTATTGCCCGGAACCTTAAAAGATTATTGCCCTGAGCCTTAAAAGATTACCGGGTCTCGAAGAGGGTGGACACTTCTGAATATTGCGAATACAAGGTTTACAGCATTTTTTTTGTAAAAAATCTTCCTTGATGAGATTAGAGTAATTAAAAGTGGGTAAATAAGAAATGGCTTAAAAGTTAGCCGATAAAACATGCATGTTTTAAAATTAAAAGGAGGGTTTTGGAAAATGAGTCGAAAAAAGATTATCTTAATTGCATTACTACTAGTTGGTTTATTGGTCTTCGTTGCTTGTGGGGATGATACAACGGATGACACGGATCCCAATGGGGATATCAACGGGGAAGATTTAGGTGATGAAAACGGTGAAGATGATGACAACGGAGTAATTGACGACGACGATGACGAGGATGACGACAACGGCATCATCGGCGATGACGATGATGAAGACGGTATGTATGCTGATGGAACCTTTACCGGTACCGCAGATGGATACGGCGGAGAAATTGAAGTCGAAGTAACAATTGAAGACGATGAAATTACCGATATTGAAGTAGTTTCCCACGATGAGACCGAAGGCATCGGAGACGACGCTATGGACGAGTTGAAGGACCGGGTAATTGAAGAACAGGGTACTGAAAATGTAGATGCTATAAGCGGAGCCACTGTAACCAGTGATGCTTTCCTTGAAGCGGTTGACGATGCATTGGATCAGGCTGCGGACGAAGCCAACGATTAATTAACAATAACTCGTAATTTTCAATTTATGTTTAGGTCTAAAGATGTGTTTTTGAGGAAAAGCGGATAAATTTCAGAAAAACACTTGCTTAAAAACTGAATATTTGCTATACTTTGTTTAAGGAGATAGGGAAGAGCCCTTTCTCCTTTCACAACCTTCTTCATTTGGAAGTTGCTTTTGAGTAAACGCTTTTGATTTACCGCAGTAAGTTTTTAAGAATTAGGATTACGGTTTTAGAATCAGGTTTCACCGTTCTGTAACACGAATCGATTTTTAAAAAACACATGCAGTAAAAGAAAGTGTAAAGAAGTAACGTTTCAAAGAAACATCGTTTTATGCAACACCGTTTCATGCAACACTGTTTTTAGAAGTGCGTTTCATGTAACAGGATTTACGCAACACCGTTTCATGTAACAGGTTTTTAGAAACATCGTTTCATGCAACAAGGTTTCAAAGAAGGACCGGCAGTACCGATGAGTTTCAGTAAATCCTATGGAGAGACCGACTTCCGAAAGCGGTTTATCGATGATGTAGGTAGGACCCATCAAAGTCAACGCCTGACATCTACCACAGGGGTGGAGATGAGCAAGCACAAAGAAAAATGTAGTAAATTCAGTAGTAAAGAGAGGTACGATTATTTGAATCAAGCAGAATCGAGTAACACCGGGCAACACCCAGACTTCCCAAATGAAGAAGGGATAGACCATTGAACGGATAGTTGATAGATATTTTATCGATTATCCGTTCAATATTTTTTTGTCCAAAACAGAAAATTCTTTCAATACACTAAACATTCGAAGATAGAAATGTTATAATGGGGTACAGTAAAAACAGGATCAGTAACCAGGGAAAAAAGAGCAGCGTGAAATTTAAGGAGGGAAAACTATGCAGTACAGACCTTATGGTAAAACCGGAAAAAAGCTTTCGGTGATCGGATTCGGCGGCATGCGTTTCGGAAAAGATGAGGATTATGCCCAGGAAGTGGTGCATCGGGCCAGTGAACTGGGAGTGAATTATTTTGATACCGCACCCTTTTACTGTGACGACCGCAGTGAAGAAATCTTTGGAAAGGCCTTTCGGAATATGCCGAAGGACTTTTATGTCTCCACGAAAAGTTCTCTAAGCTCCGAGCCCACAGCGGATGAAGTCCGGGCAAGAATTGAAAAATCCCTAAAACGACTGGGAAGGGATAAGATCGATTTTTTCCATATGTGGTGTATTACGGATTTAGAAAAGTACCGCGGAGTGATGGCTCCCGGCGGACCCTATGAAGGGGCCCTAAAGGCTAAGGAAGAAGGCCTTATTGATCATCTGGTATTTTCCACCCACTGTAAAGGGGAGGATATTCGAACCATTGTGGAGGAGGATCATTTTGAAGGGGTCCTTCTTGGCTATAACGTATCCAACTATCCTTTCCGTCAGGAGGGAGTGGACGCCGCCCGGGAAAAAAACATCGGGGTGGTAACGATGAATCCCTTAGGGGGTGGACTGATCCCCCAGCATAAAGCCTTTTTCGATTTCATCCGGGAAAATGACAAGGAAACCGTCAATCAGGCGGCCCTTCGGTTTATTCTGGCCCAAAAAGGCATAACCTTGGCCATTCCCGGTATGGGAACCATTGAAGAGGTGGAGGAAAACGTCGCCGTGGGAGACTTTGATCTGAGGGTTTCCAGGGAAAAGATGCAGGAAATTGAAAAAAATATTACCGAGAGCATGAATACCCTCTGCACCACCTGCGGCTACTGCTTAAAATGTCCGAAGGATATTAAAATTCATCAGTATTTGGAGAGTTACAATCTAAAACTTCTAAAGGATGAAGAGGAAATGAAAAAACGGCTGCAGATCATGAAGGACAGCGGAAGGCTGAAAGAGGACGACGCCAAGCCTGGAGACTGCATTGCCTGCGGCCTCCGTGAAGACCTCTGCACCCAAAAACTGCCGATCATACAGCGGCTGAAGGAACTGGACCAAATCGGAAAGCTGTAAAGTAAAGAGCTTTTGGTAAGATTCTAGTAACCATTTAAATAACACAAGTCGCGACATAAAAGGCAGCTTAAATGCGATAACAAATTAAAAAAATTATTAAATTAAAAAAATGTTTTAAAAGTGCTCGTCGGGGTAGCAAAATCACTTGACAAGTCTTTAGGCCTCTGTTACTGTAGTTAATAACAATTTAAAAGACCACTCATATAAATTCGATAATATGGATCGAGAGTTTCTACCGGATGACCGTAAATCATTCGACTATGGGTGAAGTTATTTACGAGAGTAAGTGGGGCTGTACAGACTTCAATGACTGTATGGCTCTGCTGAAATATAATAAAGCGTATATAATTTCACTCTGTAACTGGAGGGAAATCATATACGCTTTTTATTTTGTCAAACAAAAGGAGGCCGCTTGTGAATGGAAGGTAAAATTGTAAAAGAGGGCATCACCTTTGATGATGTACTGCTGATTCCGGGAAAATCGGAAATACTGCCGAAGGACGCGGATACCAAAACCCGTCTGACGAAAAAAATCAACTTAAATATTCCGCTGATGAGTGCGGGAATGGATACGGTTACTGAAGGAAAGATGGCCATTGCCATGGCCCGGGAAGGGGGCATCGGGATTATTCATAAGAATATGTCCATCGAAGAGCAGGCCCTGGAAGTGGATAAGGTCAAACGAAGCGAGCACGGCGTAATTGTGGATCCCTTTTATCTGTCCCCGGATCATATTGTGGCCGACGCTCTGGAGCTTATGGAGCGCTACCATATCAGCGGGGTGCCGATTACCACCGACGGTAAACTGGTGGGGATTATTACCAACCGGGATATCCGTTTTGAACTGGACTACGACCGGAAAATCCATGAAGTGATGACCAAGGATTCCCTGGTTACGGCAAGGGAAGGGATTACCATGGATCAGGCCCAGCAGATTTTGATGAAACATAAAATCGAAAAACTGCCGATCATCGACGGGGACAATAACTTAAAAGGACTTATTACCATTAAGGATATCGAAAAGGCCATTAAATTTCCCAACTCCGCAAAGGACGCCGGAGGAAGACTGCTCACCGGTGCTGCGGTAGGCATTACCGGGGACTTATTGGACCGGGTGGAGGCGCTGAACCGGGCGAAAGTGGACGTGATCGTGCTGGACACCGCCCATGGACACTCCAAAGGGGTCCTGGAGGCGGTTCGGAAAATAAAAGATGCCTATCCCGAGCTTCAGGTAATCGCAGGGAATGTGGCAACCGCCGAGGCTACAAAGGATCTGATTGAAGCGGGAGCGGACTGCGTTAAAGTCGGGATCGGACCCGGATCCATCTGCACCACCCGGGTGGTGGCGGGGATCGGTGTACCCCAGCTGACCGCCGTATATGACTGCGCGAAAGCTGCAAAGGAATACGGCATACCGGTAATCGCCGACGGAGGCATTAAATACTCGGGAGAAATTCCAAAAGCCGTCGCCGCCGGTGCCGACGTCATTATGATCGGTTCCCTCTTTGCCGGAGTGGAGGAAAGTCCCGGAGAGACCGTAATATTTAAAGGACGAAGCTTTAAAACCTACCGGGGCATGGGCTCAATTTCCGCAATGAAGAAGGGAAGCAAAGACCGGTACTTCCAGGAGGAAAGCAAAAAACTGGTTCCCGAAGGGGTGGAAGGGAAAGTGCCCTATAAGGGCGAGCTGAAAGAAACCGTCCATCAGCTGATCGGCGGCCTTCGGGCCGGGATGGGATACTGCGGTACCCCAACCATTAAAGACCTGCAGGAAAAGGGACAATTTATAAAAATCACCGGAGCGGGCCTTCGGGAAAGCCATCCCCATGATATTATGATCACCACGGAAGCTCCCAACTACAGTGTTGGTGAATAAACTGCCTTAGGCCGGGACTCACCCCCCGGCCCCCCTATTTTTTTGAAGAATACGGAAAATACCGCGAAAAAATGATACAATAAATAAATAGCCTAAGACAGAGAGGATGAAGAACTTGGATAATGAAAAAATATTAATTCTGGATTTTGGAGGGCAATACAATCAGTTAATCGCACGAAGAATACGGGAGCAGAATGTGTACTGTGAGGTCGCTCCCTTTCACCTGAGTATTCAGGAAATACAGGAAAAAGAGCCTACGGGAATTATTTTAACCGGAGGGCCGAAAAGCGTTTACGTGGAGGGGGCCCCGATGTGCAACCCGGCCATTTTCGATTTGGATATTCCAATCCTCGGCATCTGCTACGGCGGACAGTTAATGGCCCATCATTTCGGCGGAAAGGTCAGCAAATCCTTAAAACGGGAGTACGGAAAAGCGGCGCTGAAAATGAAAGCCGGCTCCCTGCTGTTTAAAGGCATCCCGGAAGACGTGAACTGCTGGATGAGTCATACGGATTTTATTGAAAGAGCTCCGGAGAATTTCACCGTAACCGCCACCACGGAAAGCTGTCCCGTTGCGGCGATGGAAGACCGGGAGAAAAAACTATACGCCCTGCAGTTTCATCCCGAGGTGGAACATTCGGAGATGGGCAAAGAAATGATTCGAAACTTCCTTTACGAAGTGGCGGGAGCGAAGGGCACCTGGACCACGGAGAATTATATTGAAGAAGAAATCGCGCTGATCCGGGAAAAGGCGGCGGGGAAAAAGGTGCTCTGCGCCCTATCCGGCGGGGTGGATTCCTCCGTTGCTGCGGCCCTTGTTCACCGGGCCATCGGGGACGACTTGACCTGTGTATTTGTGGACGACGGTCTGCTTCGAAAGGATGAAG
>SKOH01000066.1 GCA_007120165.1 Clostridiales bacterium | reverse complement strand
GAGAATTGTTAGTTCATAAGTTCTTAATAAAGAACAATTATCAAAAATAATGGAGGTATGATATGGAAAAAAACCTAAACCTTCTGTATTTGGGAAAATGTGAATACGAAAAAGCCTTGGATATTCAGTTCCGCCTGCTAAAAAAACGCCAACAGGGTGAAATTGACGATACGTTAATCTTAGTAGAACATCCGGCGGTTATAACTCTGGGTAAAAGTGCCTCGGATAAGCACGTCGTTGCTTCCGAAAAAGAACTTTCCCGCCAGGGCATTCAAAGATTTGAAACTAACCGGGGTGGGGACGTAACCTATCATGGTGAAGGGCAGATCGTGGGGTACCCGATTGTAAACCTGATTGAAAATAAAATAAAAGTCCGCAGTTTTGTGGAAAAAATGGAAGACGTTTTTGTAAACATCCTGAAAGATTTTGATCTGCAGGCCCAGGGTTCTTCAAAAGATATTGGGGTCTGGGTGGGTAATGAAAAAATCACCGCCATTGGTTTAGCGGTAAAAAAAGGGGTAACCATGCATGGTTTCGCCTTTAATGTAAATACTAATTTGGAACATTTTCAATACATCATTCCCTGCGGAATTCAGGATAAAGGGGTAACCACATTAGAAAAGTTAACCGGAGAGTCCCAGAACTTTTCCAGAATGAATGAACGGGTTGCAGAGGAGTTTCGTAACGTCTATGGATATCAAAGCGTCAGAAAAATGACGCTTGAAGAATTCAACTTATAGAAGAGGTGATCTTTTGGAAATTAAACGCAAACCCCGTTGGCTGCGGGTCAATATGGAGGATTTACAAAAAGAGGAAGCGGTAAAGCGAATGCTTAAAGACCTTTCCCTTAATACGGTTTGTCAGGAAGCCAATTGTCCGAATCGGATTGAATGCTTCAGCAACAAAACCGCAACTTTTATGATTTTAGGAACCCAGTGTTCAAGAAACTGTCGTTTTTGCAATGTATCCAATGAAGCTCTCGAACCGGTGGATCCCGCAGAGCCGGAAAATGTAGCCAAGGCCACCCAGGAACTGGGATTAAAACACGTGGTGGTGACCTCGGTTACCCGGGATGATTTAACCGATGGGGGAGCTGGGCATTTTGCGGAAGTGATCAAAGCCATTCGAGCAGTGGATAAGGAAATTGCCATTGAAGTACTGATTCCTGATTTTCAAGGGGATTATCAGGCATTAAAGAAAGTTGCCGACGCAAAGCCCGATATTATCAATCATAATATCGAGACCATACCGAGGATGTATGATAAAGTACGCCCTCAGGCAGACTACAAACAGTCATTGGAAGTTTTGGAAAATGTTAAAAAACTTGATCCGAAAATTTTCACAAAGTCCGGTATTATGGTCGGTCTTGGAGAAACTCCCGAGGAAGTTCATCAGGTAATGAAGGACCTGCGGGAATACCAATGTGATTTTCTAACGGTAGGGCAGTACTTAGCCCCCAGTAAAGATCATTACCCCATGGAGGATTATATTACTCCGGAAGAATTTAACGCCTATAAGAAAAAAGGGGAGAGTCTCGGCTTTTCCTTTGTGGCCTCGGATCCATTGGTCCGAAGTTCCTATAAAGCTGCAGACATGTTAAAGACCCCATCACCAGAAGAGCAGCAACAGGATTTTTAAGAACTGTAATGCATCAAACTGAATTCTGAAAGATGTTTACACCAAAGGATTATACGGCCCCTCGCCTCATAAAATTCCTTTGGTGTTTCTTTTTGCTGAAAATCTTCAAAAAACACAGAATGTTATGATATAATAAAAATACTTTATGAATAAACTTTTTTTTCGAAAGGAGCATATCAATGAATCCACAAGAAAAGCATCAGGAGCTGTTAAATCGCTACACGGGAATATTAGGTAAAATACAGCACTACCGGGAGATGGCAGGTCTAGCCCATTGGGATATGGCCACCTATGCACCGAAAGCGGGGAAAAGCATCCGTTCCGATGCCCTGGGTACCCTTTCAACAGAAGCTTTTAAAATGTCGGTATCTACGGAAATGCAAAGCATTTTAACAGAGCTTTCAAAAGAAGAACATTTTAATCAATTACCGGAAAAATATCAAAAGAGTGTGGAAAAAGACATAAAACACCTGGAAAAATTTCAAAAAATACCGGAGGATCGATACCGGGAGTATGTAATCTTAACCTCAAAAGCCCAAAATGTTTGGGAAAAGGCCAAGGAAGAGAATGATTTTGAAACCTTTTTACCCTATTTGGAAAAAATCGTAGACTTCAATCGTGAAATGGCAGAACTATTAGGTTATGAAGGCCATCCCTATAACGCATTACTGGATCGTTTTGAAGAAGGGATGACCGTCGAAAAACTGGACAGCACCTTCGGAGAACTTAAAGAAGGGATCCAAACCATACTAACCAACATCCAGGGATCCTCCAAGACACCCAATAAACGGTTGGAATCCATCAATCTCCCAGCGGAAAAGCAAAAGATTTTAAGTGAAAAAGTCCTTCGAAAAATCGGTTACGATTTTGAATCCGGCCGATTAGACGAAAGTGTGCACCCCTTTACCATCGGACTTAATCCCAAGGACGTGCGGGTGACCACCCGATATCAGGAGGATTTCTTTAAAACCGCTTTGTTCGGTACCATTCACGAGGGCGGTCATGGAATGTATGAACAAAACATTCCCATGGAACTCTTTAAGACCTCGGTAGGCACGGCCGCATCCACCGGTATGCATGAGTCCCAATCCCGTTTCTGGGAAAATGTCGTGGGCCGGAGTGAAGCCTTCTGGAAGGGACTTCTTCCGGAATTTCGGGAAATTTTCAAAGAAGAAATCACGGACATAACCCTTGAAGAAATGGTGGAGTACATCAATATTGTGGAACCTTCGATGATTCGGGTAGAAGCCGACGAGTTAACCTACAGCCTCCATATTATCCTTCGGTACGAATTGGAAAAAGAGTTAATCCAAGGAAACATTGCTGCAAAAGACCTGCCTCAACTCTGGAATCAGAAGATGGCGGAAATTATCGGAATCAAACCGAAGGACAACCGGGAAGGTGTTCTGCAGGATGTACACTGGGCCGGGGGGATGTTCGGATACTTTCCCACCTACGCTCTTGGAAATGTTTATGCTCTTCAATTAACGGAAGCGCTAAAAAAAGACGTCACAAACTTTACTGCCCATATGGAAAATCAGGAATTCGGACCAATTAAACAGTGGATGGTGGAAAAAGTGCACCAACGGGGGAATCTTCGAACAGCGGAAGAGCTGATTAAGGAAATCACCGGTGACGGGCTAAACGTTAAACCTTATTTGACTTATTTAGATGACAAGTACCGAAAAGTCTATGAATACTAAGGAAGACCGAATCCAAAGATACGGGGAAACAGAATAGTAAAACAATGTAACTAACTTAAGGCAAAACAGCATAAAAAAGCACCGGACAGATAAATACTCCTGTCTGGTGCTTTTTGAATTAAAATATTTAATAAATCGGTTGGAAAGAAAGGGGATCGATTTTTACCAGCACCTCATTGTGTTTTAAAAATGGAGGGGTAAAGGGAGGATTATAAAAAGCCGCCATAAAAGGCCCCACTGCAACGTAATGTCTTTGTTTCAAAATTTTCCTAAGAATGTTTTCATGCTTTAGATACTTTGCTTTGGAATGGGAACCCCGGTAACGATGAACCACATAGATTCCTCCTGGGACAGTGGATATAGTAAGGTATGGACTTACGGGCTGCGGAGGATTTTTAATACTTTTCGGAAGCACAAAGGACATTCGATTATTACTTTCACCCTTATTCTGTAAAACCGGAACCGTCATCGGTATTTTTCGATTCTCCTGATTTTTTGCTCCAATATACTGAAATAACGTTCGGAAACCTTCTACTGCGTCAGCATCCTCGGGATTTTCATATTGTATGATTTGAAAGGAAGGATATCTTCGCACTTCAAAGTCTTTCTTTTTCATCAATCTTTCGTAATTTGGTGTTTCGTAGCCCATAGTTTACCCTCCTTTTTCCATCTGATTATTCAATCTTATACCTTTATTATAGCGTATATAATCTTTTTTGCCAAAAAAGAAAAAAAAAGTTGGCAAGAAACACAAATAATGGTATCATATATGAAACGTTTTAGCCCAGAGATTTACCGAATACAAAAAGCAACAATACTGACCGAATGGGGCTGGTGAATCAAAACCGACCAAGGAGGTTGAAAAATGAAAAAAATTTTTACAAAAGAACAGCTACAGGCACATAAACGTAAGCTATTGCTCGTGGGTCTAGCAGTATTGATATTATCAATCACAGCAGTAGGATACATTTCGACGCTGAATGAAGTTTTTATCACTGACGGTGACGAGACCATAGAAGTACAAACCCGCAAAAACACTGTAAAAGAGGTGTTGGAGGAAGCGGACATAGACTATATAGATGAAGACAAGATACTACCGGACTTAGACACGGAAATTGAGGACGGCATGCGAATTTATATTACTCGAGCAGTAAACGTCGAAATAATCGATGGAGAAGAAGTTTATACCTTGCTGACACCAGCGCAAACTGTGGAGGATGCCCTCGAAGAAGCGGAAATTTCACTAATCGAAGAAGATGAGATCGACCCTCCGCTGAATACACCGTTACGGGAGGATATGAAAATAAACATTACCAGGGCCCTCGGTGTAGATATAATTGCTGATGAAGAAGTAACAGAAGTAAAAACCACGGTTAACACTGTAGCAGATGCATTGGAAGTAGCAGGAATTACGCTTGGAGATCATGATGCTATAAAGCCTGCCCTTGATACCCCCCTGGAAGAGGGAATGAAAATCAGCATTACCCGGGCGGTTAGAGCTGAAATTCAGGTAGATGGGGAAGTAATTGAACTGATGACTACTAAGGAAACCGTGGAAGAACTTCTGGCGGAAGCGGAAGTGGACTTAAAAGAAAATGATAAACTGAACTACGATTTGGAAGATCCTGTTGTAAAGGATATGGAAATTGAAGTGATCCGGGTAACCAGTGAAGTGATTACCGAAAGGGAAGCACTTGATTTCAGTACAAAACGGGAAAACGACAGTAATCTTGAAAAAGGGAAAACCCGAGTAGTCCAGGAAGGGCAAAAGGGACAATTGGAACGAAAGATTGAAATCACTTACGAAAACGGGGAGGAAGTAGACCGGGAAGTATTGTCGGAAGAAACTACAAAACGTCCAGTTGAACGGATTGTGAAAATCGGTACAAAGGAATCCAAACCGGCACCGGTGGTAAACCGTGGAACAAGCAGAAATACCAATAGTTCAACTCAAACACCTGCCTCCAGTGAGAGCAGTTCAAGCTCAAGTTCAAACACCAACGCAAGTTCAAGTTCCAATACCAGTTCAAGTTCTAACTCGAGCTCAAGCACCAATACGAGCTCAAGTTCCAATACAGGTTCAAGTTCCAACACCAGCTCAAGTTCCAACACAAGTTCAAGTAATGACACAAGCTCAAACGCTAACACCTCAAGCAGCGGTTATCGATTGTTAACCGTGGAAGCCACTGCCTATACCTCCGATGACCCTGGAGTGGGAACGATCACAGCGACCGGTGAAACCCTGCGTCATGGTATTATTGCTGTAGACCCCAGGGTGATTCCTCTTGGAACGAAGCTCTATGTTCCAGGTTATGGTTATGGAGTTGCCGCAGATACCGGAGGCGCCATTAAGGGCAACAAAATTGATCTGGCTTATATGAATCGTGCAGAAGCGTTAAAATTCGGCAGACAAACTATGACGATCAGAGTATATGATTAACCTTTAATAAAAATAACACTGAAAAAGCCCCTCGGTAATATTTACCGGGGGGCTTTTTCTAAAGGAGTATATAAATCCAACTGAATGGTGGATTTACGTTTGAGCATGGGCTAATCGACTGGCAGCTGCAGCGGCTATTGCTGCAATAAGATCATCCATGAAGGTATGGGTTTTTCCATCCTTAACCGTATCAAGTTTTTTAATGATTCCTACCTTTTCTTTGTCTAAATAACCGTAACTGGTTAGACCGATGGTTCCGTAAAGATTTACAATGGAAAGGGGGAGAATTTCATCAATTCCATAAAGTCCTTCATCACTCTCGATTATTGATTGTAACGGCTCCGGAAGTTTTTTCTCCTCAGCCAGCTGATCCAGTGCTACGCCGGTTAAAACCGCATGGGCAACTTCCCGTTTTTCAAGAACCGCTTGAACATTCTCTAAGCAGATTTCCAATGTCAAATCCTTTTGATAGGGCTTTTGAAGAGTGAGTACCAGTTCTGCAATGTCCAACAGTTCGACACCTCGCTCTTTAATCAGCTGCAGTGTCTTTTCTTCCAGTTCTTTCATGGGAATTCTACTCATATTTTAGCCTCCTCTTTAATGGTTCTTTAGCTATAGTCAAGAAAATGTTTTAAACACTAGTTATTCTATACCCCTATTGCCTCACCGAAAACAATGAAAGATAAAGGGCATCAAAAAATATTACTGTGGAAGGGCCTATGGGGGTAATAATAGGTATGGTACAATAAATAAAATACAGCATCTTCAAAACACCAATACCTATTGAAAAGGAGGCGGTTTTTGTGAAGCCGTTAAAAAACGATTGGGCAACATTACTAAAAGAGGAATTTGAACAGGAGTATTTTTTGAAATTGCAGCTATTTTTACAAGAGGAATATCTGAATCACAAAGTGCATCCTCCAAAGGAGGATATCTTTAATGCCTTAGACTATACCCCTTATAAAGAAACCAAAGTCGTAATTCTTGGTCAGGACCCTTATCATGGAAAAGATCAAGCCCACGGTCTCAGTTTTTCCGTAAGACCGGGAATTAAACCTCCCCCCAGTCTTCAAAATATTTATAAAGAACTCGAAGCAGACTTGGGTCTTCCGGTTCCTGATCACGGATATCTGAAAAAGTGGACGGAGGAAGGAGTGCTGCTGCTTAACACAGTGCTGACAGTCCGGGAAGGCGCGCCACAGTCCCATAAAAATAGAGGTTGGGAAAAACTTACGGATCGAATTATAACGGATTTGAGTAAACGAAGCACGCCGGTTGTTTTTATTCTTTGGGGACGCAACGCACAACTCAAGGAGGCAATAATAGACAGTAATAAGCATTATGTGTTAACCTCTCCTCATCCCAGTCCCTTTTCCGCCCGGAAAGGTTTTTTCGGCAGTCGGGTTTTCTCTCGAACCAACGCAATATTGGTAAAAGAAGGTTTAGTGCCTATTGACTGGAGCCTGCCAAAAGAAATATAAATATTTTTACTCTTCCTCAGATTTGGGTATATAGTTAAAATAACTTATTGCTGATTAACGATTATAAAAAGCGAGGTGAAGGAAATGGCGGAGTTCCCATCATTCGATGAGATTCGGGAAATACTGGACGAAATTGCAGAACAAGTGCCGGAACCCTTTTACCGGGAATTAAGTGGGGGCATTATTTTGATCCCGGAAGAAAAAAAACACAGAGAAAGCGGGAAGTCCGGGAACCTTTATATTATGGGAGAGTACCACCGCGGGATTATGGGACGGAAAATCCTGATATACTACGGATCTTTTAAAAAAATGTATCCTAAAACACCGGTATCGGTACTTCGAAAAAAATTGGAAGACACGCTACTTCATGAGTTTACCCACCATATTGAATCTTTAGCAGGGGAACAGGGGCTGGAAAAGAAAGATGCCGAACAAATGAGCCGCTATAGAAAGCAGCGGAGTAAGAGGGAGGTTCCGCCGCGATGAAACCGTATCTGACAACACCCGTTGATGAACCTATCGTAATAGAGGATACCTTAACCTTCTTATGGGACTTTGCCGTGATCGTAGGGACGGTTTCGGCAATCTATTTAATAAAATGGCTGTTGGTTAAACTTGTGGATAAGTTCTTTCATAAAAAGAAGGACGTTGTCAGTATTATCAACACCCTACTGAATGCGTTGATGTTTTTTACCATCATCGTTATAATACCGATATATTTTGGTGAAAGTGCTTGGCTTTTCAACCAGCTCTTTGAAATCGGCGGTTCCGGGATATCGTTGTTTTTAATACTGATGTCGTTGTTTATTGTGGTGTTTGCCTACCGCTTTTCCATGGTGTTTAAACGGTATATCCTGCGAAATATTTATGAAAAGTATCAACTGGAACGGGGTACCCGTTTTACACTGAACAGTGTTTTTCACTATCTAATCATGTTTTTCGCAGTATTCGTCAGTCTCTCAACCTTAGGGATTGATCTCAGTACATTGACGGTTTTTGCCGGAATTATTGGAGTGGGGATTGGTTTTGGTATGCAAAATATCGCTTCTAATTTCATTTCCGGTCTGATTATTCTTTTCGAACGCCCGATAAAGGTAGGGGACCGGGTATTAATAGAGGAAATCATCGGGGATGTGGTGGAGATTAAGATGCGGGCAACCATTGTAAAGACCTTGGATAATGAACATATCATCATTCCCAATTCTTTTTTTCTGGAAGATAAAGTAATGAACCGTTCCGCAGAAGACCCGAGACTGAGACTTCAGGTGAAATTCGGGGTATCCTATAATTCGGATGTTTTTCAGGTCAGGGATGTGGCCTTAAGGGTCGCAAAGGAACTGATGCAGGAATTTCCTGAAATACTACCGGTGCCGGAAGCCAGCGTAGGTTTTTTAGATTACGGAGAGTCCTCGTTGGATTTTGTACTGTTCCTATGGATTCAAAATCCGCAAAATGAAATAAAAATTAAATCCACCGCCCGTTTTTTTCTATTCAGAGCCTTTCAAGAAGAGGAAATCGAAATACCCTTTCCCCAACGGGATCTACATATTCGATCAGTGGATTCAAAGGCCATCGATCAGTTGTTTAATGACCGATTGTCAAAGAAAAAAGATAAGAGGACAGATAAAAAGTTGTAACACCATCCAGTAAAATAAAAAAAAGCACCTTACTCCGGTAAGGTGCTTTTCCATGGTTTGAAAGTCATTTTTCGTGAGCCCTCTCGAATTACCGGGTCCTCTAAAGCAATTTGATAGGCTTCTTCTTCCGTATGGGTTTTGTAGATAATTAATCCACCGCTGTGGTCTAAGAAGGGTCCCTTTGCAAAGATTTTTCCTTCATTCAAATACTTTTGGAGATAAGCTTTGTGTTCCTCAAGAATTTCCTCATCTTTTTTCTTATCCACGGTTTTTAAGTAAGCAATGTAATAAGGCATATTTCCGCTCCTTTAAAATAGTTTTGTGTTTTAATGAGTTTTTAATTGAATACCCTTTTTACAGATTACCACAGGTGAAGAAAAATGGGAAATAGATATAGAAATTAATAAATGAAGGGAATAAAACGGTATCGCTGTTTTTTCCATTTCCGATAGGTATCTCCAAGAACTTTTTCCATATTTTTTTCTTCCAGCTCCATCCGCTGATTTAAAATTCGTCCCATAGAAAAGAGGGCAAAGGTTATGGCCACGGGGTTTTGAAAAAAAACGGGCACCGCCGTTACTAAAAGAAAAAGACCTAAATATAACGGATGCCTTAGAATTCGATAGGGTCCGTGGCTGACCAGTACCTGATCCTTTTCCACATGAACATCACGACTAAAATACTGTCCCAACAAAATGGATGCGGTATAGCGTAGAGCAATGCCCATGACATAAAAACTTAATCCCAAGTATTTTAATAAGCTCCAAGGATACTCCCGGATTTGAAAAGTTCCGTAGTAAGTAAGGAGCAGGGTAATAAATACGTTGGAAACAATGGTTAATAATATTAAATAAAAAGACCGCTTCTCCTGGTAATCGCCTCCCTGGTGTTTGGAAGGAAATACGATAAATTCCATAAGCCATAGAACGGTAATTGCATAAAAAAGGATATGGGGTATGTCCCACTGTAGAAATGGATTCATGACGGACCTCCTGGTAATTTATTTGTCAAAACTTCTCTGGGTTGTTTCATATGTTGCCGATTTTTAATATTTTAAACAAAAAAGTAAGGGCTATAGTCAGTGATTTAACTGTCGTCTCAAGGGTATATATATATATAAAGTTATTTTAAGCATAAATTACACCTATAAAAACTTAAATAAAAAATATTGATATAAAAATATTTTAATCAAATCCGGTATTATCAGTGAGTATAAAAATAAACATTTATTCTGAAAATTATTTAATCCTTTTTATAATTGATTTTTATATGCAGTATGTTATAATCATAATCACGTCGGCAATAGGTCTAAAGACATAAGATTAATTTAATCTTTGGAAGTGTATATTATTATCCGCAATTATATTTCAAAGGGAGCAGCGTTTTAGACAAAGAAAAATACTAAAAAAAACTTAATAAAGAAGGAAAATGAGTATGGCTCATGTAGAGGTAAAGAATTTATATAAAATCTTTGGACCGAATCCAAAGAAAGCCTTGGAAATG
>SKOH01000215.1 GCA_007120165.1 Clostridiales bacterium | reverse complement strand
TCACTGTCCGTCAAGACTTTTTTTGTCCCTTGGTCTTTTGGGAAATCTGCGGGTGTTGTGTTCCCGTTTTTAGCGACTCAACTAATATATCACCTTAACTTTTTTGTGTCAATACTTTTTTATTCTTATACCGCGGTTTCTCCCACCCGGGTTTCATATTGGCAACAGATATACCAATTACAACAATAATTCCCCCGGCAATTTGCATTGGATAAAGCGTCTCATTTAATACAATAAAGGCTGCCAGTACGCCTACAAAGGGCATAAGATTAATGTATACATTAGTAATTGTAGCACCCAACTCTTTTAATGCCGAAAGGTACATAAATGTACAAAGAGCCGAACAGAATAACGTCAGATACAAAATATTAGCCCAGGAGACACTTGAAATTGGACCCCAGCTATTATATTCCATTAATGCCGCGGGCAGTAAAAACAAACTTCCGAAAATGCTCTGGTAAGTGGTGTTAAATAATACCGAATACTTATGTTCCAAGGCTTTGTTCGCCAAAGAGAAGACAACCCAGCTCAAGGCCGCTCCAATAAGAAGCAGGCTTCCAATCATTTCCTGATATCCGCCGCTGATGTTTAACGAGTTGCCGATGACAAGACCTACCCCCGCTAATGTGACCACCGCCCCTAGGGTTTCTTCTCTTTTAACGGGTCTGTTTAAGAACATTTTTTCACCAAACATCGTAAAAATCGGAATCGAAGCTAATAATATCGTGGCGTTTGCCGCGCTGATCAAACTGATCCCATAGGTCTCTAAAATAAAATACAGGGAGATCCCCGCCGCCCCACAAAAGACCATTCTTTTTCGATCTTTTTTTGCCAGGCGCATTCCTGGATTCATTTTTCGATTAATACCCCATAGCAGTAGCGAGGCCAAACTAAAACGAATAAAAGCAAGGGTAGCCGGAGGGACCTCTTCTAATACAATCTTGGTGTTTGTTGCAGAAATTCCCCAGAAAAAAACGGTTAATAAGATTAAAATGTTTGCTTGGACCCTTTTATTTTTCATAAGCCTCTCCTTTTTCCCGATGGGCCTTCAGCGGTTTGCCCACCGCAGTATAAACTAAAACAACTTCCATTCTATTATAGCCCTTAAGAAAGGCTCTGTAAATTGATCGATTTTGATTTATTTCCCTGGGAGAGGCTTTTTGATTTTAGCAATCTATTGTATACTAAGGATGTTCTTATGTAATTGAGAAACCATTGTTCATTATCCAAATTCGAAAGGAAGTGTCGTAGTGAAAGTATTAGCTATTCTGGGTAGCCCTATACGCAAACGTAATAGCGAAACCCTATTGAAAAAAGTAATTGAAAGTTTAGAAGACCATGTGGCGGAAGATGAGTCGGTGGAGGTGGATTTTGTTTCCGTTCAAAACGTGAAAATCAGTCCCTGTGTTGCCTGTGACCGTTGTACCCGAATAAAAGGATGCGTTTTTCAAGACGACATGGTCCATTTATACAAAGCCTTTAATGATTCGGACATCATTTTATTTGCTTCGCCATTATACTTTAATTCTGTTAGCGCCCAGGCCAAAGCAATCATTGATCGCTGTCAGGCTATTTTCTCCAGCAAATACGTGCTTAAAGACCCGATGATCGACCGCGACCGTAAAAGGCTGGGATTATTCCTTTCCACTGCAGGTGTTGATATGAATACAGATCCCGAGCTCTTTAAAGGAACTCTGCCGGTTATGGATTTATTCTTCCGAGCGATCAATACCGAATATCTGGGCAATTTATTTGTGGGTAACGTCGACCGGGTTAAGGTGATGGATAATCCCGAAGCGTTAGCTTCAGCAAAGGACTGGGGCCGCAGTATCGCAAAGAGATATAAAACCCTTTAGCCTTTTAGCCGACTTCGAACCCAGGCTTCCTTCTAAAGCTCAGTATTAAAAAGACCGGATGGGTACCCAATTAGGACCCTCCCGGTCTTTTTAACGTCTATCCTTGTATGAAAATGCCTCTTACTCCATTGCATCCTTTTGAAAAAGTAATAAGCTGTAACAAAAGTCTTCATCTGATTTTATAACCAATTCGAAGAACTGCATTTGTTCCAAGGTTTATAGATGATCATCGCCTTCATCCCAATCAATCGGGCATAAGCCTCCTGATTTAAGTGCCTTTAACACACGCAGCGTTTCATCTACGCTTCGTCCGACGTTTAAGTCATGCACGACGGAGTATCGTAAAATGCCTTGCGGATCAATGATGAAAAGCCCTCTTAAAGCGATCCCATCTTCCTCTACCAGTATTCCATAATCTTGAGCTACCTTTTGGGTCATATCCGAGGCCAGTGGGAATTTTAACGGCCCCAGACCACCATGTTCTTCCGCTTGATTAATCCACGCTTTATGAGAATGTTCACTATCGGTGCTTGCGCCGAGTATTTCGGCACCTTCTTTTTTAAAGTCTTCTATATGCTTGTTAAAACCTTTAATTTCCGTAGGGCATACAAACGTGAAGTCCAGTGGATAGAAAAATAGTACTAACCACTTTCCTTTATAATCCTCTCGTGAAATTTCACTGAAGTTCTCTCCACTACCATCCACGGTTTTCATCCTGAAATCCGGTGCAGTTTTTCCTATCATTCTTTCTGGCATAATTAATTACCTCCTGTTATGTTTTTAATGTTTGTTCCATAGAAACTATTATATACTATCGAGAGATGTTTTTAAACAATAATTTTTATTTATTGATAACAATTTTCGACTACTCCCTTTAAGTTCTCTTTCCTTTTATATTTTAATGATTTAAACGAACTATAAGTAGGGTAAGTATAGATTAATCACCAAATATTCTTTATAATAGAACTTAAGGAGGAGGATGTAATGAAGGATGTTAAAATATTTTCCAAAAGCTATTGCCCCTTTTGTGTTAGAGCGGTTCAGTTGTTGAAAAACAAAAACATTGAATTTGAAATTATTGATATCACAGAAGATGAAGAACGGATGATGCTGTTATCCCAGGAAACCAACTGCGATACTGTACCCCAAATTTTCATCGACAAGGAGTTTATCGGTGGTTGTGATGAACTGATGGCCTTAGAAGCAAATGGTGAACTGGATAAGCTGCTGGGGATTGAAACTTTTTAGTTGCCATATATTAATCATCGCTACAAATGAAACAACTATCAATAGGAGGAGATTTCATGAACGAAAAGAACTTACAGGAATGTCTGGAAACCATCAAAGATATTCGAAGCGTACGCAATTACCTGAAGGAACCGATCCCAGAGGAAATCTTAAAAAGCATTGTGGATTGTGCCAGAATGGCACCTACAGCAAGAAATATCCAACCCTGGGAATTTGTAGTTGTAACAGATCAAAATTTGCTGAATAGAATTTCCGAAATCATTCCCCAAGGAGATTTTATTAAGGATTCGGCAGCGGGTATTCTTGTGTTTTGTCATAAAAACACAGAGTATTTTCTGGAAGATGGTTCCGCTGCTACGCAAAACATCTTAGTATCCGCTCGTTTTCATGGCTTAAAGTCCTGTTGGATTGCCGGCTATCAAGGCCCGTATTATGAAAATGACGAGATCCCCATGTGCGAAGGGGTTCCCTGTACACCAATACCGGATTTATACACCATGCAAAGCGAGTTAAAAAAAGAGTTTAACGTTCCGGATAATTTCGAGCTGATCTCCGTAGTTTCTTTGGGTTACAGCAATGATAATCCTCCTGCTGACAAACGGGCATTAGAAGACGTCATCCACTGGAATTCCTTTATTCCCAAATAACATTGACTCAACAGCAAAACCCTCAAAATCAGATTTTGAGGGTTTTGTATTGCCGTGGTTTTTACTAAGCTATTTAATTTCCTTTAAAAGATTCAATAATTGATCTTCTGCATCCAGAATATTTTTCGGGGATTGTAAATTATAACCTTTTGCCTTAAGATTCAAAAACAGTTCAATCAATATCGGTACTTCCAAATCCGCCTTAATGATTGCCTCGATGTTATTAAATACTTCCCTATAGTCTCCCTTCGCTACCACATGTCCTTGGTCTATTACATATATCACATCGGCTATTTCCGGTACCAGGTTAATGTCATGGGTTGTGATAATCATTGTTGTATTATTTTTCTCATTAATATCATTAAGATATTTTACCATTTCTGTTTTCGATTTCGGATCCAAAGACTCAAAGGGTTCATCTAAAATCAGGATCTCCGGATTCATCGCCATGGCTCCGGCTAGGGCAACTTTTTTCTTTTGTCCTCCGCTTAGGTAGTGAGGGATCTTTTGCAGCAACCCGTCAATTCCAAAAGCTTTAGCCACATCCCTTATCAATTGGTCTGCTTTTTCTTTATCGACTCCATTATTTTTCAAAGTAAAACCAATATCATCATATACCCGGGGTCCAATAATCTGTTCGTCCACATTCTGAAAAACCACTCCCAATTTTTTCCGCAATTTAGAAAAATCTTTTTTAGGAGACATTCCCAATACCTCCACGGTTCCCTCCAATGGAGTAAGAAATCCAAGGATGTGATTCAACAAGGTTGTTTTTCCCGCACCGTTCGAGGCTAATATCACAACTTTTTCACCTTTATTTACTACAAAATCCAATCCACAGAGGTCCACTTCGGTATGATCCGGATAAACATGTTTCAAACAATTAACATGAACAACTTTATTCATCTAATATTCACTCCTATCACTGCCCCAAGGGCTACCACTATAATCACAGCATCTTCTATCCCAAGGGGCCATAATTCTACATCGGACTTAATTCCACCCTTATATCCTCTTAAGGAATATATTTTATACATCCGTTCACTCATGTCAAAGGAGGTGATAATAATTACCCCGATAGCTCCTACAATGTTTTTAGCATTCTTGAAGATATTAAAAGAATGATAACCACCCCTAAGGCGCATGCTTTTCATCAGGTTTGTGGTTTTTTCAATCAGAATGAAAATTCCCCGATAAGTGAACATAAAAATGTCCACCAGCATTGTGGGCATCCAAAGAGAAAGAAAGGAAAACAGATCGGTATAGGGGGTGGTGGTTATCAGCAGCGCCATAGTCATGCCGGCGCCAATGGCTCGAAGGATAATCAACACTCCTCCGGTAAAAGAATTTCCCATTTCCATGAGTGCGAAAATAAAACTGAAAAACGCAGGATATAATGCCAGTTGCGCGACGACCTTTATCGGTACCTTTCCGATCCAAAAGGAAAGCAATATAATTCCCAAAAGAACCAACCCTTTAACGATGCTATCACTCATAAGAAAACTCATTACCATAAAAACCGTAAAAAATACCTTGCTTACCACCCGGGCTCGATGAAAATAACTATAGGTATTGTTTGATATGCGATCTATTTCACTTAAATGCATTATAATCTCTCCTAGTTCCGCCAATAATCTTTTTAATTATACCGGGTCTATAAAATTCAAAATTTTTCCATGTCTTTCTTAATTGCATATTGTTTGCATTTACACCTACTTATTGTACTTTCTAACGACGCCTTTGTCAACCAAAGCAGGAATACCCCAATATTTCCGGTAACTTCGGTGATACCCCTACAATTGCTTCTTTATTCATTTTATATTCCATCCGGTAGGTTTCCCGCCAGTTATTTGCTATAATAGATATCAGTAAAGTTTGTAAAGGAGGCTGTATTGATGGAGTATGACATTATGTTTAAGGCTTTAGGAGAATTTTCCCGCATTAAAATTGTTAAACTACTTTCCATTAAAAGTATGTATGTCTGTGAACTGGAAAGCATTTTAGATATGAGTCAGCCGAGAATTTCCCAGCATTTAAAAATCTTACGGCAGGCAGAGATTGTTGAAATGGAAAAACAGGGGCAGCGAACCATCTATTCCTTGAGCAGAAATAACATCAATACACTGCTCTTTGCTTTCAATAATTTTTTAGATGCTTCCCTGGAAGATCTTCCTCTGTTTCAGGACTTCGCAAGGACCATGGAAGCAATCGAAAAAGATCCCAGTATTTCCAGCTGTAAAATGAGTAAATAGCATCCACCTTTAATATGATTAATTAAACAAGAGCTGCCCCGCTGTAGCTCTTGTTTCTTTAGGAAATCCTTCCCCCGGAATTTTACTCCTTTCTATTTCCTTAAATAACTCTTTGTTTCGGTTTACAGAGGGCAACCATCAAGTAATATTTCTGATCAGTTTTCGGTTTTTCTATCCTTTGACCTCGCTGACAATATAGTTCTACTTCAAAGCCGCCATCCTCTAATAGTTCAACAAACTCGTTTTGACGATACTGGCGGATATGAAAGGGAGACGCACAGGGAATATCCCGCCCCTGACCAAAGGGAGTGGAGATGATCAACGTGCCCTTTTTATCCAGTAATCTTTTAAGATTTCGCACATATTCGATATCTTCTTCAATATGTTCGATTGTTTCAAAGGACAATATGGTGTCAAACTTTCCATACTGGTTAACAAGACTTGAATTCAAAGCGTCCCCTTGCTCAAATTGCGTTTTTTGAAAACCATACATTTCTCGAGCGTAAGCAATGGCTTCCCTGCTAAGATCAATCCCAAGGTAGTAATCGATTTTTTTATTGTAAATCTCATCCAATAAGATATCCGCCCCATATCCCACTCCGCAGGCAAGATCCAACACTCGACCGGAAACATGCTTCTTTGCAAAAATATATCGTTCCACATGCTCCAACAGCATTCCATTGTCAACTTTCATGAATTCCGGTATAACCCTTTCTCCTGTATACTCCATTACTATCTTCTTCCTTTCTCAATTACTGTTCCAACGCATTCCGGAACGATAACGTTATGCTCTTATAATCTTTAAAGCGCTTAAGAGCTTCTCCACCACAGAAGCAGCCAAAGTAGAAATATCAGAGCGATTCCTACTTTAAAAATCCTTGTTTGTACCCGGTTATGCTGATTGGCCTTAACCCCTTTTCTCTGGGTTACTTGGGATACCGACTTTCCTTCGATATCCGTTATCCCAAGATCGGTTAAGATCCCTCGGGCTATATCATAGCTTTCCTCCGACACATAAAGGTCAATCCCATACATGGATTTTCCCATATATATACTAAGATAGGCCCCTCCTTCCCGATGCTTCTTCAGCAACGGAATCCCAACTTTATTCAGGGCTTCTTCTATGATTTCCGCTTGCATGTCATCTCCAACCGTCATTAAGAAAACTATTTCAGACTCTTTCATGGGTTATCCCACCTTCATTTTACTTGAATAATAATTTGTATAGGCTCCTGTTAAAATCAGAAGTATTCCGATTATACTGTACCCGTCCGGAATTTCCAACCAGATTACTGCTCCTATTAACGTTGAGAATAATGTTTTGCCGTAAGAGTAAATAGATAAATCCCCCGCTTCAGCGTAACGATAGGCATAAGTCATCAAAAACTGGGCCCCGGTTGCAAAAATTCCAACTCCGAGTAGACCAAGGAATTCTAGACCTGTCGGCCATTGAAAGCGACCCAGGAGCATGAAGGGTATGGCCACGATCACAGAAAAGGCCGTAAAATAAAAAATAATAACCTGGGGTTTATCGGTCAGTCTAAGATGTCGTATGGTCGTATAGGCAGCTGCGGCAAATAATGCAGACATCAGTGCAATCAGGGACGGTATTATCGTCGCATTAAATTCCGGTCTGATAATAAAAATCACGCCCACTAAGGCTAGGATAATAGCGGGAACTTGAAATTTTCTAATGGGTTCCTTCAAAAACCAGGCTGAGAGGACCACTACAAAGAAAGGACTCATTTGGTTCAATACCACTGCATCGGATAAAGGGATTTGGTCTAGAGCATAGAAGTATAAAAAAACACCGATAAGTCCAAAGAGTGATCTGAAAATAAGCCCTCCCCGATTACGTCCTTTGAAGCTTCCTCCACTCTTAAGAATAATATACCCAGAAATGATCATTCCTATGAGGTTGCGAAAAAAAACTTTTTGCATCGTCGGTAATTCCCCCGTATATTTAACTGCAGAAGCCATTAACGCAAAACAAAAAGATGCTAAAATCATCAGAAGTATGCCTTTGTTGCGGTCCTTCATATTCGATCTTCCTTCCCTAGAATTTATGAATGCTTAATTAGAATCCGGTATTTTCATAAAAAAAACCCTAAAACTCGAAAGTTCCAGGGGTTTGATATTTTTGATATTATCTTTTCGAGAACTGTGGAGCACGTCTGGCTTTTTTAAGACCGTACTTCTTCCGTTCTTTCATTCTTGAATCTCGAGTTAGGAATCCTGCTCTTTTTAGCGTTCCACGTAATTCTTCATCGGATTTTACAAGCGCTCTTGCAATTCCGTGTCGTAAAGCTCCTGCTTGACCAGTAAATCCTCCACCGGTTACCGTAGCAACCACATCATATTTGCTTAGGGTATCGGTAATATCCAGGGGTCGCTTTACTTCATTTCTTAAGGTTTCGTAACTTAAATACTCGGATAAATCTTTTTTATTTATTGTAACATTTCCATTACCGGGAACCAGTCGTACCCGGGCAATAGAACTTTTTCTTCTTCCTGTACCTTGAATAGAAAGCTTTTCCATTGTTAAAATCCTCCCTTCGGTTTTATAATTCTAAGGATTCTGGCTTTTGAGCATCATGATCATGATTCGGGCCAGCGTATACCTTTAATTTTTTTACGATTTGACTTCCCAGTCGATTCTTAGGAAGCATTCCTTTTACGGCATTATGAATAAACATTTCCGGTTTTTCATCCCGCATTCTTCGGTAGCTGATTTCTTTCAATCCACCGGGATGTCCTGTATGATATCTGTAAAACTCATTGTCTAATTTCTTTCCGGTTACTTCAATTTTTTCAGCGTTGATTACGATTACGAAATCTCCGGTATCCACATGGGGTGTGAATTCTGGTTTATGTTTACCTCTTAAGATTTTTGCGATCTCAGAGCTTAATCTACCTAAGGTTTTACCTTCAGCATCTACAACAAACCATTTTCTCTCTACTTCGTTTGGCTTTGCCATATAAGTCTTCATCATTTTCCCTCCTTATTGATCTTTCCATTACACTCTAATTCTATTGATCTTGTTTAAACGATCATATATATGAAGATCCGGGGCTAATGGATCTCTTCATCAAGTCATACACTAAACCATTTTAATACAATTCCCCTGAAGTGTCAAGGGTTTCTTTGTTTTTGCAATCATTTAGTTTATACCGTACCTCTTCCAAAAAGAGACCTTGGGGCGGGGCGGTGTGCCCGGCTGAACTGCGGTTTTGATTTTTTAAGGCTTCTTCTACCTGCTTTATTGTAATCTTGCCTTTTCCCACATCCACAACGGTTCCAATGATGATTCGTACCATATTATACAAAAATCCGTTAGCGGAAATATAAATGTCAAGGGTGTTTAAATCTTCACTCTGAACTTCGATTTTTTCAATTGTCCGAACCGTGGTTTTCACACTGCTGCCCGCCGCCATAAATCCTTTAAAATCGTGGGTTCCTTTAAATAATTCCAAAGCTTCTTTCAGTTTTGAAATATCCAATGGCTCGGATATGTGATAATGATGATTTCGTTCGATGGGATCCCTGAATTTTCCGATATACAGTCGATACCTATAGGTTTTTCCTAAAGCACTGTAGCGGGCATGAAAATCCATCGGGACTTCCATTGCCGCTTTCACAACAATATCCGAAGGCAGGTTTGCATTGAGGGCGTAGGGGATTCTATTTGTGGGTACCGTACTTGTCAATTTCACATTGGCTCTTTGACCCTCCGCGTGAACCCGAGCATCGGTTCTTCCCGATCCTATTACCTTAACGGTACTTCCGTCCATTCTTCGAAAAGCCATCTGTAATTTTTCTTCGATGGTCATCCCATTGGGTTGTATCTGCCAACCGCAATAATTTGTCCCATCATAGGCTATTGTCAGCAAAATATTACGCATATCCTCATCCTTTATTTAAAATCATAATTTATAACCATATCCGGTTAAATATCAGCAGGGCAATCAATAATGTACCAATGGAAAGGGCAAAATAGTCTTTCCCATGGGTTTTCAGTTCCTTCATTCGGGTTCTGTTTTCTCCTCCCCGATAGCAGCGGGCCTCCATTGCCATGGCCAGTTCATCGGCTCTTCTAAAGGAGCTGATGAATAAGGGCACTAATAGGGGGACCAGTCCTTTCGCTCGGGAAATTAGATTTCCGCTTTCAAAATCCGCCCCTCTGGCAATCTGAGCCTTCATGATTTTATCGGTTTCTTCCAGAAGGGTAGGAATAAAACGAAGGGCAATGGTCATCATCATTGCCAGTTCGTGGGCAGGCACTCCAATACGTTTAAAGGGGTTTAAAATATGTTCGATCCCATCGGTCAGGGCAATAGGGGAAGTAGTCAATGTTAACAAGGATGTTCCCATAACCAGGAAGATTAACCGCAGAGCCATAAAAAAAGCCTGATAGAG
>SKOH01000035.1 GCA_007120165.1 Clostridiales bacterium | reverse complement strand
TTATTGATCAGTTCACTGTGAAATCTTACGCCTTCCTCTTCCAGTTTGCCTTTATCCGGGATTTTGTCAGGATCCGCCGTCAGGTTTGTAATGTGCATGTCATGGCCACAGTTTGGGCAGTGCATTTTTTTAGCTTCCACAATAAAACCCCCTTATTAATTTGATAGATAGGCCGATCATCCCTATATTCCATTGGTCTTAACTGAGCCATAGCCTGCCATCTATCTTACTTTAAGTATATGTTAAATATTTATCTTTTACATCGTTTGAAAAACACAACAGAGGGCATGTCTTTTGTGGTTTTGCACAAAGGGTACAAAAAAAATCCACAGCCGGGAGCTATGGATTGTTGGTACTGCTGGTCTTTAGTTGAGCTGATCCTCTTTTAGTAGTTTTTTCGTTTTTAAGTCTATATAGATGCCTATTTTCTGATTAAAGTCATTCAGAGGGATGTCTCCAATTTCCCGGATACGTTTCAGCCGGTAATTCAGCGTATTTGTGTGGATATACAGGGCATTGGCCGTTTCAAAGGTATTGCAGTCGTGATCTAAATAGATCTCCAGGGTTTTCAGTAATTGCTGGTTGTGTTTGTTATCATATTCACAAATTCGCTCTAAAAAAAAGTTTTTCCCATCGTGCTTTTTCCTTGCTTCCTTTAAAATATTGATATATTTGTACATACCCAGGTTCCCATATCCCCAGATCTCCTCAATCTCCCGAGGCAGCTGCTCTTTCATATCCAGCACCGTTAACGCCTCTACATAGCTTAGATCAATTTTATTATACTCCTCATATACTCCGCCGTAAACCCCTTCGGTAAAGGAAATCCCCAGCCTTTCCTTCGTCAGGTGCATAAACTGCCCAACAAATCTGTCCAGGGCCTGCACTGAGCACTTTTCAGGGGCCATGGATACAAGGGCGATCAGGTCCTTTCCATTGAAAATATCAAAGAGTACTTTTACCTGCTGATTACTTCTTAATAGATCCATGATTTGATGGTGAAGGGTTGTCTCCGCCTCTTCCAGCAATCTAAAGACTGCCACGGTGCATAATTTATAGGAGTGAATATTCATATCATACAGCTTTTTCTTAATTTCCTGATGGGACTTAATATTTCCAAGTAATAATTGCCAAAAAAGATTTTTATGGCTTTTGTCTGCCTTATTCATACTGCTGTAGTACTGACTTATGAGCAGCCGGATTCCCTTTGCGGCCTTCGAAAGGTATTCTATGGCTTCGTCACAAAGGGGGCTGTCCCCTTCGATCACCCAGATATAGCCCAGTACCTCCCCTTGGTCCCTGATGCATACGGCCACCCGGTTCTCCAGGCCGATTTCCTTTACATTAATCCGAATAGGCTGTTCGCATTCCAAAAGGGAGAGCATCACGCCGTGCTTCCAGAGATAGTCCACCACTTTTTCCGGTATCTGCCTCGTCATTATGGTTTGAATCCTGACTAAGCTTGTGACATTGTCGTGTTTGCTATGGGCCAATAATCGGTTGTGAGCATCTTGTAAAATCACAGGAGCCTGTAGAGTGTCGCTCACCTTATCTACGAAGTTTCTAAAATCATTTAATGTGCTCGTAAGATCAGTACTTCGATACTTCTCTTCACCCATGACACATCCTCCTTAATTTACACCCCTCCATCACTGGTATTTGCCCTAACTATGGATATTGTCACTACATCCACTAATTCTCATAGGATTTTTCGCCTCTGGCAGTACTTTCCATTCATTCCGTCCTTTACCTTAATTGTAACAAAATTTCGATAATTAGCAAGCATCATTTCATTTTCCCTTACATTTTGATACCTTTTATTTTCCGGATCTTCCTTACTTACGCTTTTCAGCTTCATTACGACCCCTAGTAAATATTATTAAAGCCTCGTTTTCCTTACGGTTTTTCGGGTAAAATTAAAATATAAACTATGTTCCCAGGGAAAACAAAACACCCGTACCGGATAATCAAGGAGGTAGCGTATATGAAATCCATGACCTGCAGACAGCTTGGAGGCCCCTGCAATAAGAAATTTTATGGAGATACCTTTGAAGAAGTGGCAAAATCATCTAGAAAGCATTGTATGGAAATGCTGCAAATAGGAGATGAAGACCACCTTTATGCAATCAACGAGATGAGCCTGATTAAGGATCATCCGGAGGAGATGAAAAAATGGCTCGAAACGAAGAAAAATGAGTTTTCCGAATTACCGGAAGAGGATAGCGAGTAGAGCGAAAGTTGAGAAAGCATTAGAACCCTGCAGTGATGATAAAACTTTCGCCGGACCAGTCATTTTCGTAATCAATTTCAACAAAAGAGACCTCTTTTTCTTCATTCTTATTAATCACAAACCTTAACCCTTCTACCTCGTAGAGATTGTCCCCTGTTTTCGGTTCATCCTGAACCAGCTGATAGGTAATGCCGGCTCACGTTTTCACTTTGGGATAGATCCGAAGCGCTTGCCCTTTATAGAGCCGTATAAGGTGTTTTTTTGCTTCGTTGGAAATTATAAAATTCATCATTAACCGCCCCTTCCAACCTTGGATATCGCGAATACTTTATAGATACCTCTTAACTAACATAGCGGATCTAGAAAAATGTGTGGTTTACCGCACGAACCCTGCCTCTTTTTTTATTTCAATACCCACACACCCTAAAATGAGCCCTTTTGCATTTTCTGCAACGAAAAAGTTTCGGAGCTTTTCTTCCGTTAAATCTTCGGTCGGCAGATTGTTCT
>SKOH01000053.1 GCA_007120165.1 Clostridiales bacterium | reverse complement strand
TCTTTTAGCGTATTATGCTGATACAGTGTGGTCGGGAACTTTCGAACCGCCTTTTTCCAGTCGCTGATTTCTTCGATTTTTTCCAGGTCCTCTTTTCCGAGGTAGCCGATAATTTCGGTGTTTTCATTTTCTATCAAAATCCGGTTGATTTTCGGATCGCGGTAGTGGGCGGTAATGACTTCGACGCCGGCCCCTTGCGTTACCCGTTTGATGTTTTTTCGAATTACCGCACTGACCCGAAGGAGATTCAGTACTTTTAAGGACCGGTCGGAGCCGACAAACTCCCGGACAAACTCATTGGCCGGGGCGAACAGGATGTTTTCCGGCGTATCAAACTGCACCAGTTTTCCTTCATTCATAATCGCAATTTTATCCCCCATTTTAATCGCCTCATCGATATCATGGGTGACAAAACAGATGGTTTTTTTCACTTTCTGCTGCAGTTTTAAAAATTCATTCTGCAGCTGGTTTCTTGTAATCGGATCCACTGCGCCAAAGGGTTCGTCCATCAGCATTACCGGCGGGTCCGCCGCCATGGCCCGGGCCACCCCTACCCGCTGGCTCTGCCCGCCGGAAAGGGCTTTGGGAAATTTATCCCGGTTCTCCTCCGGGTCCAAATTCATCAGCTTTAGCAGCTCCACGACCCGTTTTTCCACCCGCTCCTCTTCCCAGTCAAGCAGTCTCGGAACAATGGCGATATTATCAAATACCGAATAATGGGGAAAAAGGCCGATCTTTTGGATTACGTAGCCGATTTTTTTCCGGAGTTCATTGGCGTCCTGATCAATGACGTTTTCTCCGTTTACATAGATTTTCCCGCCGCTGGGTTCAATAATCCGGTTGATCATTTTCAGCGTGGTGGTCTTTCCGCAGCCGGAAGGTCCCACAAAGGTACAGATTTCTCCCTCTTCAATATTCAAATCCAGTTTATCCACGGCCGGGCGCTCCATGCCGGGATATTTTTTGACGACCTGCTCCATTTTAATCACAGTTTCTTCTCCCCTCAAAAAAATAATTTCTAAAATATCTATACCCCTTCCTTCAACTAATTATCATTCATTTCCCTGTTAAGGGATTTAAAATGGGGTATAGAATAAATAAACAGCCTATTGAAAGGAGATGAGATTATGGTAAGAAAAGTAAAACCGGAAGATGTGAAAATCGAACTGCTTAAGGATCTTTATCATCAGTACGTCAACAATCGTCCCCACGGCAGCCGGGATTATATCCGGATGGACCGTATTGAAAGACAGACGGATTACTATTCCCTGGATAAGGACATTAAAAATGCCTTTATTGCCAAGCAGGCCGCCTTCGAAGAGCTGCGGGAGGAAGGCTATGCGGAAATTTACCGCTATCCGAAGGAATATCAGGTTCGTATTACCCCTAAGGGGATTGAATATGTAAAAAATCATCTGTAAAAAATTAGACTGATGGTAAAATCCAATTTGTCACGTACCTTTAAAATATCTTTAAATTTCAACTGTTTAGTCCTTAACCCTGCCAAGAGCCTGTTTACTGGGCTCTTATTCTTATACAAATAGTTTAATTTGTATGAAATTTTATTTTTTTTTATAAATTTTTATTTTTTATTGTTTAAAAGCATTTTATCGGGCTATGTATATACTGTGGAAATTGATTACTAAATTTACCTGCTCCTTACATTTCCTCAACAATTCTTTCATCACTTTTATACACACATACTTTTCACATACATTTTTTTACCTAAATATGAAAACATTTAAAGAATTATTATGAAAAAGGCAAACTTATCGAAAGATAAGGACGCAAAGTCAAGAGTCTACGGTGCGGTGCTCCGCGCTACGATCGTCCGGCTGCCATATTAATGGCAGTCTTTTTGTTTGGAATTCTTTACAAGTGCATGTTCCATTCGTTACTATGCAAAAGGCAAACTTGCTGAAAGGCAAGGACGCAAAGCCTTGAGTCTACGGTGCGGTACTCCGCGCTAGGATTGTCCGGCTGCCATATTATATGGCGGTCTTTTTTGTTCGGAAAACTCCGAATAAAGACTGTCATGCCTGATAAAAAAGGGCTGGAGATTTTGTCCGTTATTAGCTAGGGGCGACCATGTATTAAGGGGGGGATGCTGTGATCTGAACGCATCTAAACTATGTCCGTTAAATTTCTCAAGTTTTATTTCATCGAACATGTTTTGAAAGGAGCGGTCACATGAGTTTTGTTAGAAACAGAAAATTAGCGTATTTGATGATCTTCACCTTAGTCTTCTCTTTTACTTTCACCGCAGACGTTGCTTCCGTTTTTGCAGAAGAACCGGTTGTTGAAGAACAGGAAGAGCAGCTGATTCAGGAAGTAGTTGTGGAGGAAGAAGAGGAAGAAGTGGTTATAGGAGAGCCGGCAGCCGAAGAAGAGCCGGCAGTTGAAGAAGAGCCGGTGGTTGAAGAAGAACCAGTGGTTGAAGAAGAACCAGTGGTTGAAGAAGAGCCAGTGGTTGAAGAAGAGCCAGTGGTTGAAGAAGAGCCGGCTGTTATTGAAGCGACTGTAGAAGAAGAATCTGTGGAAGCTCAGACGGTAGAAGAGCCTTATATGCTGGAAGTCATCTATGCCGATGGCAGCAAAACCACGACCGAGGCTACAAAAGCTCCCGGAAATAGCGGTAATTTCCACTTTGCTGTTGAAGGGGAAGGCAGATTGATTACCTCTGCAAGAGTTTTACAGGGTGATAAAGTAATCGCAACCTGGGATGGCCAGGGAAGCGAATACAACAATCT
>SKOH01000175.1 GCA_007120165.1 Clostridiales bacterium | reverse complement strand
CACGGCTCCTCCGGCCACTGCGGATAGAATCAATCGTAAAACCAGTTCCGGAGTACTTAACATTTTCTTCTACCGCCTTTCCTTTCAGCTGTTTTTACAGATATTTTTTCAGCTGCTATATCATTTGTATCATCTGTTGTTTGATTTATTATATTATTTGTTGTTTAATTTATTGTGTCATTTGTTGTTTGATTTATTGTGTCATTCGTTGTTTGATTTATTATATCCTTGGTTGTTTCTTCGGTTATTTAATCGGTTTTCTCAGCTGACTTTTTGGGATTGAAACCGGGACACCGCTTTCATACTGCGGGTGGCGACTACGTTCACGCCGGTATCCAGGATATTTTTAATAATCACGTCTCCAACCCTTACCGGGGCGTTTACCGCCGTCCGGTTAATCACTTTCATGGCCTCCATCATCAGTCCCTTTGGAATGGCCCCCTTGGTGGAAACCGGAAGTCTTGGCAGGCTTCCCTCGGTAATTTTCACGGTGGTGGTCAGTACCCTGGTGGGGTTGGTCATCTCTTTAATGCCGTATACTTTTCCCCGAAGACACTGATTACCCCATACCTCGTAACCTTCCTCGCTCAGTTCGTTCTTTACAACCTCCATCTGACATCCCATGGGACATACAATACATACCATTTCTTTTTTTTCCATTAGGCACCCTCCTGTCGGACCAGTTCAATGGTCAGATTTTTAAGATCCTTGGATTCGATGCTTTCGAAGTCCAGCACCAGGTTCTCCATCTCTCCCGGAGCCACATGCCGTCGCTTGACACTTCGAAGGACTTCTTCTCCGTTCTTTGCCACCAGTGCTACATTCTGGTATACGCCGTCCACCCGCATCATAAATTCCATTTTTCCCGATAAATTCTCCGGTCGGATTTCCTGGGGAACCACATATCGAACCCCGTTAATTCCCTGTACCGAAATCTTTTCCTCCGAGCCGCCCAGTTCTCCGGCAACGTACTTGGCAGCGTTTCTTCCGGCTTTTTTACTCTCTTCCGTCACCCAGTCCACCAAATCGTGGACATGGACCACATTTCCACAGGCGAATATTCCCTCAATGCTGGTCTCCATGGCTTCATTTACGGTGGGACCCGCGGTGATTCGGTCCAGTTCAATTCCGGCGGATTTTGACAGCTCATTTTCCGGAATCAGTCCAACGGAAAGCAGCAGCGTGTCGCAGTCAAAGCGCTTTTCGGTACCGGGAATCGGCTTAAACCGCTCATCAACCTTTGCAATGGTTACCGCCTCTACCCGGTCCTTTCCTTCAATATCCACCACGGTGTGCTGCAGGTAAAGGGGAATATCAAAATCCTCCAGACACTGCACAATGTTTCGGTTCAGTCCGCCGGAAAAGGGCATCAGCTCCGAAACGCCGAGGACCTCTGCGCCTTCCAGCGTCAGACGTCTTGCCATAATCAGACCGATGTCGCCGGAACCGAGGATTAATACTTTTTTCCCGGTCATATAACCCTCCATGTTGACAAAGCGCTGGGCGGTACCTGCGGTCATTACCCCGGCGGGTCTTCCTCCGGGTATTCGAATCGCACCCCGGGTCCGCTCCCGGCATCCCATTGCCAGAATTACCGCTTTTCCCTGAATGCTGAGCATTCCCTCTTCCCGGTTCATCGCGGTAATTTTCTTATCCTTGGATACTTCCAGTACCATGGTATCCAGTTTATATTCAATGCCCATCGCTTTCAGCTCTGTAATAAAACGCTCCGCATATTCGGGACCGGTCAGCTCCTCTTTAAATACATGAAGACCGAATCCGTTATGAATGCACTGCTGAAGGATGCCTCCCAGTTCCATGTCCCGCTCCAGCACCAGAATTTCCTCAGCGCCGTTCTTTTTCGCTTCAATGGCCGCCGCAAGCCCCGCAGGACCTCCGCCGATGACCACAATCTCATAATTTAACACAGTCATTCCTCCTCCCGGTTATTTGGTTTCCCCGGTTAATATATAGGACCCTTTTCCGTCCTTTACTACGTCTTTCATGTCCAGGTCCAGTTCCCGGGCGATAATTTCCATAACCCGGGGTCCGCAAAAGCCTCCCTGGCAGCGGCCGGAACCCGGTCTTGCCCGGCGCTTTACCCCGTCTAAGGTCGTCGCTCCCGCTTTTCTGTTGATCACGTCCACAATTTCCCCTTCGGTGATGTTTTCGCATCGACAGATAATCCGGCCGAAGGCCTCGTCCTTTTTAATCAGCTTGATCTGCTCGCTTCGCTTAAGATCCATAAAATGAATCGAAGGCTTACGTCGGGGATTAAAATCCTTATTTTCTCCAAAGGCAAGTCCCAGGGTTTCCTTTGACTCTTTAATCAGGTCCACCACATACTCGGCGATGGCCGGCGCTGCGGTAAGTCCCGGAGAGTCGATTCCCGCTACATTGATAAAATTCACTTTTCCTTCGGCTTTTCCAATGATAAAGTCCTTGGTATCCACCTTTGCCCGGATTCCGCTAAAGGACGTGATCACATCCTGAAAACCGATTTCCTTTAAGGTCTCTTTCGCATGATCGTTAATGGCGCTGAGGCCTTCAAAGGTGGTTCGGGTATCCTCCCGCTGATCAATATCGGCGGCGGTGGGTCCAAGGAGGAGATTTCCATGAACCGTCGGCAGAATCACGGTCCCTTTTCCCATCTTTGAGGGACAGCCGAAGACCACAGTGTTTACCAGTCCTCCCATGGATTTATCGAACAGGTTGTACTCTCCCCGGTTGGGAATAATCTCAAAGGTCGGCTCGTTTACCATTTGGTCGATTTTGTCCGCATAGACTCCGGCGCAGTTGATGACCAGTTTGGTGGTGTAGTTTTTCTCTCCGGCAACCACCCGGTAGCCTTTGGAAGTCTTGGTAATATCCGTTACCGGACTGTTCAGCTTAAGCTCCACTCCGTTTTCCACGGCATTTTCCGCAAGGGCAATGGCCAGTTCCCAGGGTCCGACAATCCCGCCGGTCTTTGCATAAAGGGCCCCTTTGACGGTATCCTTCAGGTTCTTCTCGATCCCAAGGACTTCCTCTTTTGAAAGGATCTTCATATCCGGCACCCCGTTGGCAAGGCCCCGCTGATAGAGGCACTGAATGGTATCCAGTTCTTCATCATTAAAGGCGGTAACCAGGGATCCGATTCGTTTGAACGGTACGTCGAGGTCCCTGCAGACTTCGTCGTACATTTTATTACCCTGTACATTAAACTTTGCTTTTAGAGAGCCCTCCACGGCGTCGTAGCCGGCATGGACGATGGCACTGTTGGCCTTTGTGGTCCCGTTGGACACATCATTTTCCTTATCCAGCAGCAGTATTTTCAGATCGTACTTTGACAGTTCCCTTGCTATAAAGGTTCCGGTGATTCCGGCCCCGATGATGGTGATATCGTACATTTCGATTCCTCCTTGGATTTAAATTATTCCATTAAAAAAACCGTGCAGCAAAAACCTATGTTTCCATAGATTTTGTACACGGCTCTCCTTTTCTCGCCTCAGGTATTCAAGTTTTTATTTTATAACTCCCACAAATCCTTTTTTCCGGTGGATGCGGCAATGGCTCCGGCCTCCAGGGCCTCCATGATGTCCTGCTTGGTGCTGATCAGCCCTCCGGCTATGACAGGAATCGAAAGATCCCTGGTGATCCGCCGGATAATGCTTGGCATGACGCCGGGCATTACCTCAATCATATCCGGTTTATTGGTCTTTACACTTAAGAGGGCAGTCTCGTAGGATTTGTTGTCGATCAGGAAAAAACGCTGTATCGTAAATATGCCCAGCTGCTTTGCGTACTTTATATGACTGTTTCGGGTGCTGATGATGCCGTCGGGGCGAATGGAGGTTGCCACATATTCCACGGCTTTCTGGTCCCGTCCGATCCCCTCTAAAAAATCAATATGAATGATTGCCAGCTTCTGGGATTTTCGTATCCGTTCGACCATTTCTGCTGCATTCATGATATTTGCACACATCAGAATAATCATGCCCACTTCCGAGGCGGCGGCGATTTCCACATCCTCTATATTTTGTACGGCGGCAATGACCGGGTTGCTTTCAATATGATTGAAGATGTTCTCCTTCATGTAATCATCCCTTCGATGGGGTCTGGAATTGTCTATCTACTTCCATTATAGACTACCCGAGGGAAAAACAAAAGGGCTAAATCTCGTTAATCATCTCTTTTACCGAAGGATAGGCGAAGGTTGCCCGGATGGGACTTGCGTCGTAATCCTTCTCTTTGGTTTCTCCGGAGAAAACGATGACCGAAGCGATCCCCGCATTATTGCCGGTTTTTACATCGGTATAGAGCCGGTCTCCCACCATGGCCATTTCCGCTTTATCCAATCCGTACTTCAGCGCGATGCTTTCGACGACCTGTTTGTTGGGTTTTCCCATTACCTTCGGGGTTTTACCGGTGGAGGCTTCAATTAAGGCCGCCATGGCTCCGGCATCGGGCATAAATTCATCGTTGGGCAGGGGACAGACAAAGTCCGGATGGGTGGTTAGATAGTCCACCCCTTTGGCGATGTATTCACAGGCTCCCCACAGCTTTTCATAGGTCAGGGTCGTATCAAAGCCCAGCACCACATAGTCCACCTCTTTTTTCCGCTCTTTGATGATTTCAAATCCCGCCTCGGTAAATTCTTTTTCCAGGGCCTCGGTGCCGAGGAGGTAAACCTTCGCTCCGGGCTTTTCATTCTGCAGATACAGGGTCGTAGCCTCCCCGGAGGTAAAGACTTCCTCCTCCGTGGCTTCAATTCCCAGTTTGTTCAGCTTCTCAACATATACTTCCCTGCTTTTGGAAGAATTATTGGTTAGAAAAATATATCGTTTCCCCTGATTTTTCAGTGCGGCTAAAAAATCCTTCGCGCCGTCAATCAGCTCGTCTCCAAGATAAATGGTTCCGTCCATATCCAGCAGATAGACGTTTTTTTCTTTTAATGTCATGACAGTTTCCCCTTTCGATCCGTCGGTGTTTATCAAATCCCGGATCAGCGTTCTGTCCGTCGAGTAACGACTGACCCATAGATTAATGATTCGTCCGACTTTTGATTACGGCTGCAGGACTGTTATTCCCAGGCTGCAGGCTTGATGGCAATTTTTTGCTGCAGGCTTGATGGCAATTTTTGCTGCAGTCATTACCGGAATAAATTCAGGGTAAAGAGCGCTACGGTCTCAGAGTACGTAATCAGCAGAAGGACTGCCACCAGGGCTCCGATAAAGGGCCATACTTCTCGGATAAAGTCTTCGACCTTCACATTGACGATGGTACTTACGGTAAACATCATCGAGCCGAAGGGAGGCGTCAGACCGCCGATCATAATGTTTACGATGAAAATCATTCCGAAATGAATGGGATCCACTCCGAACATTACCACTGCAGGAACGAGTAGCGGTGCAAGAATTACCAATGCCGCTCCCCCCTCCAAAAACATTCCGATAAACAGCAGCAGCAGGTTGATTACAATCAGCAGTACGAAGGTGCTGTCGGTAAAGTTTACCAGGGTTTCGGTAATCATTTGAGGAATCCGCTCTAAGGTCAGGTAGTATCCGAATACCCGGGCACTGGCGATAATGGCCATAACCCCTCCGGTACCCTTTACGGTATCCATTAAAATCAGCGGAATATGTGCCGGTTTTAACTGCTTATATATGATAAATCCTACGATAATTGAAAACACTACGGCAATTCCGCCGGCCTCGGTGGGGGTAAAAATTCCAAAACGCATTCCCATTATGATGCCAAAAGGAATAAACAGGGCCCAGATGGATTTTCCAAACTGTCTAAGGATTTCCATAAAGGTCGAGATTCGATCCCGGCTGGGTTTGTAGTCCCGTTTGATTGCGATAATGTGTACCGTAATCATCAGTGCCAGGGCCATTAACATTCCCGGCATATAGGCGGCAAGAAACATGCTTCCCACCGGCACCCCGGCGATCAGGGCATATAAAATCAGGTTGGTTCCCGGAGGAATTACCGGGCTGATAGCCGAGGACCCGGCGGTAATCGCCGCGGAAAAGGCCTTGGAAAAACCCTTTCGCTCCATTTCCGGCACGAGAATTTTCGACTGCATGGCCGCATCGGCGTTGGCGGATCCGGAAATGCCTCCCATCAGCGCACTAAGCAGTACGTTTACCTGGGCTAGCCCCCCTTTGGTATGACCCACCAGGACGTCGGCAAAGTCCATCAGCGCCCCGCTGATCCCGGAGTAGTTCATCACGGAACCTACCATGATAAAGAAGGGTACCGCTAAATAGGGAAAGGACTCTACCGAGGTTACAAACTGCTGAATAACCATCTGCATCGGCATCGATGTGTTGATGAATACAAAGTAAAAGAGCGATGCGCCCATCAGCGCAAAGGCTACAGGAATATTTAAGAAAAACAGTACAAATAAAACCACTACCGGTGTTAATGAACCCATTATCGACGTCCCTCCCCTTTGATTAATTCCGCATCCACATCAATTTTTACGTCCTGATCAATAAAGATCTTTCGAAAACTCTGTACCAGAAAGTATAAAGAATAAATCGTTATCAGTGCAAAGGAAAAAATCATTGAAATGTAGATATATTTGTAAGACAGCTCCAGGGCTGCAGTAATTTTCGTTGATCCGGCGACATATAAATAACTAAGATAAAACATGGTACCCGACAATATGGATACAATCAGTGACGTGATAAATACCAGAATCGGTCTTCCTTTTTCCGGCACCAAATTCGTCAGTACTTCCACCCCGATTAAGGCCCGGGTCTTAAAAGCGTTGGCAAATCCTAAAAAGATTACCCATACAAAGGCTCCTACGGCAATCTCTTCCGCCCAGTTGTATGTAAAGTTTAAAAAGTAACGGGTAAACACATTCACAATTACAATTACCGATGTAATTGACAGAAAAACTGCTCCGAGATAAAGTTCGAAATTTACACCTATTTTTCTTAACTGCTTCTTCATGGTATCCTCCATTCAACAAATTAACGATTTTTAAACATTCCGGACCCTTCTTAACTTTCCAATAGCACTTCCCCCACCGTAAAGGCAGAAGAAATGCTATTAGGTTTTGTGCTGTAGTATTATGCGGTAGTAGTATGCTGTGTTATTATGCTGTGCTTTTTCTTCAATGTTTTTGATCAGGTCTTTCAAAACTGAGCGCTGTTGGTAAACTCCAGCGGCTTTAACTTCTTTCCTGTTACTGCTCGGCTTTGATTTTTTCCAACTCTTCTAAGATGTCTTCGTAGATTCCGGGAGTCCACTGAGGGAACTTGGAGTAAACCGGCTCTGCTGCTTCTAAGAATGCCGCTGCATCCACTTCGTGGAAGGTTACGCCTTCTTCTTTAAGAAGTTCTTCGTATTCTTCTTCCGCTTTTACGGTTTCAACCAGGTTATCCTCTGCACCCTTTTCAAACTCTTCTACGATAATGGTCTGCTGTTCTTCCGTTAAAGAGTCCCAAAGATCGGTAGAGATCGATACGGCGGATACGCCTAATAAGTGGTTGGTTAAAGAGTACTCTTTTACGTTTTCATATTGCTGGGTTCCGTAGTAGGTCATAATGGAACCTTCAACTCCGTCAATTACTCCCTGCTGAATCGCTGCATAGGTGTCCGGGTAAGGCATGGAAACCGGGTTTCCACCCATCGCTTCGATGGTGTAGGTGTATAGCTGGCTGGTAGGAACGCGAATATTCATTCCGTTCATATCTTCCGGCGAGGTGATCGGCTCATTGGTCATCATGCTTCTGAATCCAAATACCCAGTCCAGAGAAAGCACTTTAATTCCGTACTCTTCTTCGATCTCCCGGTTTAAGTCCTGTACCAGGTCGGTCTGCATCATGGCAAAATACTCATCAAAGGTGCTGTAAAGGAAAGGTCCGGTTACTGCGTTGTAATCCGGCACGTAGTCTCCAAGGAAGTTCACTCCTTCAACTAAAATCCAGTCGGATCCCTGTTCGATCTGCTCCATACCGTCTTTACCGATGGGAAGTACTCCACTGGTAAACAGCTGCAGTTCTAAGGAACCGTTGCTTCTTTCGTTTACGGCTTCCACAACTTTTTCAAGGGAAATTGCAGTCTGCTCGTCGTCTACAAACTTGGTGCTTACGGTGATTACTTTTGTTTCTCCACTGTCATTTCCGGAGTCCGCGCCTTCCGGCGTCTCGGCTTCGCTGTCGTTGCACGCAGCCAGGGTAAATACCATTGCCAGTGCCAATAAAATTAATAAGACCTTCTTCATCAATCTTCCTCCTTAAAATTTGGGTAATTTGCACAAAAAAACATCAACTATATCACACAATGGGCCAAACCCGCTGCGTGTTAATATAGTTGACACTCCTGATCTCCTGTCATAACTATAGATATGTATGGAATTTTTTGCACTACAGCAATAATATCACAGGAATATTTAGAAGTAAAGCAGTTTATTGAGGGTTAAGAATTATTATTTAACAGGATCTGTTCGATCTCTCTAAGTTCCTGCTTCCAGCTGAAAAATGCAGGATAAAGGGAGTTCTTTACCAGGCGGTAAACCCCGGATCCATGATTTTCTTCGTACGCATCCACCACTTCTGTAAAAACTCTTTTTAAGCGGTCGTGCTTTTTCATATATCTCGGGGCTTGAAGGTTATTGAGCATCGGAAATATCACCCGTTCCATCTCTTCGAAGGCCTCGATCATTTTTCCGAGATTCCCGATGCACTCATTGAACCTTGCCGCGGCCCCCAGGGTCAGGATCACTTCCATATTCCCCTCCATGCCGGGTAATAACTTAAAAATCTCTGTCAGTAACGCAATTTCTTCAGGGTTTAAATTTTCGATTCTTTGGTCCATAGGCCACCTGCTTTCTATTGAATATCGATTCATATCGGTGCACTTTACAACCTTAAAACTTTAGTGCCCGTTGTTTTACTTTCGTGCCGATTCCGCTGGTTGCCAGATACACCGGCAGCTTGGGCCGGCCGTAGAGGAAACCTTGAATATAGTCGCAGTCCATTTTTTTCAATATGGCCAGCTGGGTTTCCCGCTCCACGCCCTCGGCGATGATCTCGGTATCCAGATTATGACATAGGTTGATAATGGCCTTTACGATAAACTGCTGGCGTTTACTTTTGTCGATATCGTTAATAAAACTCCGGTCCAGCTTTACCCGGTCGAAGGGAAGATGATTGAGGTAATTCAGCGAGGAGTAGCCGGTGCCGAAATCGTCCAGAGCCAATCGGTATCCCAGGGCTTTCAGCTTCCCCAGGGTCTTAATGGTCTGGTCCATACTGTTCATTACGGCGGTCTCGGTAATTTCCAGTTCAATTTCCGTCGCCGGGACGTTGTATCTGTCACTCAGGTCCTTTAATGTTTCCATAAGGGTGCCCTCGATCAGTCCCCGTCCCGACAGATTCACCGATACAAACTCCGGCATGATCCCTTCCTTTTTCCACCGGGCACATTGACGGTGGACTTCTTCCAGTATCCACCCTTCGATGGCCACAATCAAAGCGGACTCCTCGGTAATCGGAATAAACTCCGCCGGAGAGATAAAGCTTCCCTGGGGATGGTTCCATCGAATGAGGGCCTCCACTCCTTCGATCTTTCCGTAGATAGCCTCTACGATGGGCTGATACACCATATAAAACTCTTGGTTTTCAATCCCTTTTTTAATCTGCTGGAACTGATCCATCCGCTGGTAGGCTTTCCGGCTCATTTCTTCATGATAGAACATGCACTGATTTTTTCCGTTTTTCTTAGCGCTGTAAAGCGCCAGATTTGCCCGTTGAATCAGCGCATCGTAAGCCTCGCCGTTTTTCGGATAAATGGCCACCCCCACACTGCAGGTAAGAGAAAGGTCCTTGTCCCTGCCGAATTTCCGATTCCCAAAGGCTTTCAGATACTGCTGAATTTCATCCCTGAGTTCCCGGGAGCTTGTGAAATTTTGAAGGAGAATGATAAACTCATCGGCACTGACCCGGGCCAGAAAAATTTCCGTTCCCAGAATCTCCCGTAAAAAATCCGCCATTTCCTTCAGTACCTGGTTGCCCTCGCTGTATCCCCGGGTGTTGTTGATATAACTGAAATGATCGATATCCACATAAATAAAGGCCAGCGGGGTATTTCCCTCTCCTGAACTGCCGATTAGATCGTTGAAATAATTTCTGGCCTTCTCCCCATTGGGCAGTTCGGTTAATCCGTCGTAATAGGCCATTTTAAATAATTTTTCATTCATCGCCACCTGCTGGGTAATATCCGTATGGGAACCGGCAAGATGGAGAACCCTGCCCTTGGGGTCGGTTTTCCCGACGCCTCTGCTGTAGATCCATCGGTAATTCCCGGTCTTATCCTTTACCCGGTAGGTATTTTCATAAATTCCTTCCCCTTGGGAAAGGTAGTTTTCGATGTTTCGGTTCATCAGTTCCAGATCCTCGGGATGAACAAGGCTCTTCCATTTTTCAATGGATTCATCCCCGGGCATAAGGGTCTTAGGAAATATTTCCGTATTTTGAAAGGTCACCCGGTAAATGTCCTTTTGAACATCCCAAAACCATAGACCGTCCCGGGCCCCTTCGAGCATCATTTTAAATGTATGATAATCATCTTTCCACTT
>SKOH01000094.1 GCA_007120165.1 Clostridiales bacterium | reverse complement strand
TGTCCCGCACTGAAAAGATTTTCGATGGCTTTGGTTTCCAGGGACAGCTGTAAATCCGTAGGGTCGATGCAGTCGTATTCAATGGCATAGGCGGGACGCATCATTTCCGCATTCTCCAGACCGGTTACCGAACGGATCATTGCCACCTGCACTTCTTCCGGAAGGCTGGAGGACATCCCCTGCAGATACATTTCCTTCGTATGGAGCCCCTCCGGCTCTAAAAAGAGCTGATGGGTGGCTTTATCGGTAAACCTTACAATTTTGTCTTCAATGGACGGACAATACCTGGGTCCCACACTCTCCATATCTCCCCGGTACATCGAAGATCGGTAAATATTATCCTCGATAAGGGATTTCGTATCCTCGGTGGTCCGGGTAAGCCAGCAGGAAATCTGGTCAATTTTGATCTCTTCATTAAGAAAGGAAAAGGGTGTGGTTTCCTCGTCCCCTTTTTGTTCCGACATTACATCAAAATCCACAGAATCACTATGGATTCTCGCCGGGGTTCCGGTTTTAAAACGCCGCATGCTGCAGCCATAGGCCCTCAGTTTTTCCGGCAGCTCCTGGGTGGTGGCCAGGCCGTCGGGACCTCCGGGATAATTGACTTCTCCCATGAAAATCCGGCTTTTCAAATAAACCCCCGTGGCCAGAATCACGGCTTTGGAGTGGTAGGCGGCGCCGGTCCGGGTTTTTACCCCCGTGGCCCTTCCCTCTTCAATAATCAAATCAATTACATCCCCCTGTTTCAGGGTTACATTTACCTGGTTTTCCAGGGTTTGTTTCATATTTAAGTGATACTGTAGTTTATCGGCCTGGGCCCGTAGGGAATGGACCGCCGGACCTTTTCCGGTATTCAGCATTTTGCTTTGAAGGAAACTTTTGTCGATATTAAGTCCCATCTGTCCTCCCAAAGCGTCCACTTCCCGTACCAGATGACCTTTTCCGGTACCGCCGATCGATGGGTTGCACGCCATCATTGCCACGGACTCCAGAGAAATCGTCAGTACTAAGGTTTTAAGTCCGAGCCGCGCTGCGGAAAGTCCCGCTTCGCAACCCGCATGTCCTGCTCCGACTACGATTACATCATAGTCGCCTGCGTTATAAAAATTCATAAAGTTCTCCTCCAGTTATTTTCCAATACAAAAGTTAGTAAAGATATGATCCAAAATATCCTCTGTCACCGTATCTCCTGTTACTTCACCCAGGCTTTCCCAGGCATTTTTAAAATCCACTTCCACAAAATCCAGGGGCATCCGGTCCTCCAGGGCGGAGATCCCCTCTTTTACACTTTGAAGTGCGGCGTTTACCGCCTGTTGATGCCGGGTATTGGTAATGAAAGGCTGCTCCTTCGAAAAGCCCTCCCCTTCATAAACCATTTCTTCCAGGGCATCTTCCAGTTCTTCCAATCTGCTGCTTTTCAGCAGGGAAATACGGATTAACCGCTTATCGCCGATAATCTCTTTTATTTTATCCACGTCAATGGCTTCCTCTAAATCGGTTTTATTAATCACCACCAGGGCTCTTCGCTCTTTGATCAGTTCAAGGAAATCATAATCCTCCCGGTCCAGTTTTTTCGACGCATCAATCATAAAAATTACCAGATCCGCCTGCTTGAAAATTTCCCGGGACCGCTGCACCCCGATTTTTTCCACGGCGTCCTCGGTTTCCCGGATCCCTGCGGTATCTAAAATCTTTAACGGTATGCCCCGAACGTTTAACTGCTCTTCAATAACATCCCGGGTGGTACCGGGAATATCCGTTACAATGGCTCGGTTTTCCCGAAGTAGGGCATTGAGCAGTGAGGACTTTCCAACATTGGTTTTACCGACAATGCCGGTAACCAGGCCTTCTCTTAGGATTTTCCCGGTTTTAGCGGACTGCAGCAGCCGCAAAATGCTCCCCTTGGCCTCCATACTCTTCGATAGAAGATATTCCATGGTGACCTCATCAATATCCTCTTCGGAAAAATCAATGGATACTTCAATATGGGCCAGCATATCCTTGATGATATCCTGGATTGCCGTTACCTCCTGGGAAAGATTCCCTTCAAACTGCCCCAGGGCCACCTCATGGGAGATGTCGGTTTTTGCACTGATTAAATCCATTACCGCTTCCGCTTGGGAAAGGTCCAGCCGGCCGTTTAAGAAGGCTCTTTTGGTAAATTCTCCTCGTTCGGCGGAACTGGCTCCTTGGGCCAGTACCAGTTCCAGAATCTTCCGCAGGGGAATCATGCCTCCATGACAGTGGATCTCCACCAGCTCTTCCTTGGTATAGGTATTCGGAGCCTTCATATAAACCGCAAGTACTTCGTCAATCATCTGCTGGTCTTCTGGATGGACAATATAACCATAAAACATTTTCCTCGGTTCCCAGGACGGTTTTTTCTTATGATTTTTCGTAACAAATATACTCTTTAGTATCTCCAAGGCTCTATCGCCGCTGATTTTAATGATTCCTATGCCCCCTTCCCCTAAGGGTGTGGCAATCGCTGCAATCGTTTCTTCTCGGTACATTACATCACCTCATTTTTTTGTACGCGCTGTATTCTTCTACCATTATAACAAATTATGAATAAATTTCCCGGGAAATAATTAATAAAATTATTTTCCCAAGATTTTGATTATAACCCTCCCTCAATGGGAAGTTAAAAAAACTTCGAGGGAAATTATAAAAAAGGATAAAAAAACCCAGTTTTCACTGGGTTTTGGTTTATTCCTTTTTCAGTTCAATAATGACTCTTCGGTTAGGGTCTTCCCCTTCGCTGTAGGTTTGAATCCCCGGGATTTTCTGAAGGGTTGAATGAATAATTCTCCGTTCATAAGGGTTCATCGGCTCTAAATACACCGGCCGATTGGTTTTTTTCGCTTTATCCGCCATTTTTTTAGCCAGGCGTTTAAGCGTCTCTTCCCTTTTTTTACGGTAGTTTTCCGTATCAATATAGACTTTTACATATCGATCCCGATCCTTGTTGATGGCTAGGCTTAAAAGGTATTGAATCGAATCCAGGGTCTGCCCTCTTCTGCCGATTAACAGGCCCATATTCGGCCCTTCCAAATCAATTTCCAAGGTATCCCCTTTCTTCTCGATATGTATCGTAACAGGAATGTCCATCGCATCGAACATTTTCAGTAAAAACTTTTTTGCATCATCCTCAATATCATCTTTTACCGTCAGTTCCACTTTTGCATCCTTTTGTCCAATGATTCCTAAAAATCCATTCGTGGGATACTCCAGGGTTTTCACCGTTACCTGTTCCCGGTTTCGGTTTAAATCCTTAAGGCCCTTTTCAATTGCTTCATCAATGGTTTTTCCCGTAGATTCAATCGTTTTCATATTAGTTAGAATCCCCTTTCGGTAATGAAGGTCTATTAATAATTAACTGTTGAATAATCTGTGCCCCACTGTTGACGACCCAGTATAAGGTCAGTCCTGCAGGAAATCCTACACCGATGGCATCGGATCCCATAACAAAGATCAGGATGGGGAAAAAATAGGTCATCATTTTCTGAGCCTGCTGCACATCTTTGCCTGCCGACATGGTTACGCTGGAAAAATACGTCAGGGCTGCGGCGGTAATCGGTAGAATCCAGGTGTCCGGTTCCGACAAGTTCGGCAGCCATAAAAAGCTGGTATCCATTACTTCATAGGCCTGTTGGGAAATGGAGAAAACATAATTCCACGGCTCCCGCAGGGCGGTAAAAAGTCCAATAATGATGGGAAACTGTACAAGCAGGGGCAAACACCCGCCTAAGGGATTTACATTATGTTCCTTATAGAGCTCCATCATCTTAACATTTAATTTTTCTTTATCATTTTTATATTTTTCTTGTAGGGCCTTTACCTTGGGCTGAATCTCCTGCATGTTCTTCATGGATTTTGTCTGCTTAATGGTAAGAGGAAGCAGCATCATCTTTACAATAATGGTAAAAATGATAATGGCAATCCCGTAATTCCCTATCAAGTCGTATACGATTTTCAGTAGTGAACCCATAGGTTCCGCTAAAATTGACAAATTCAAAACCTCCTAATCATCACTTCAATGGATCGTGGCCGCCACTGTGAAATGGATGACACTTGCTGATCCGCCGGATGCTGAGTACTAAACCTTTCATAAATCCGTATTTTTGAAAGGCTTCTAAACTATATTGGGAACAGGTTGGATAAAAGCGACAACTCGGTCGTTTCAGCGGCGAGATATACCGCTGGTAAAAACGAATTAAAACAATTGCGACTTTTTTCATTATGTTTCCTTCTTTTTAATTAATTTTTTCTTTCGCAGCAAATGCATCATAGCGCTCTCTATTTCCCTCATCGTGGAATTCGACGCTGTATCCCGGGCAATAAATACCACATCATATCCCGGTGTAATATGATGATGATGTTTCCGGTAACTTTCTTTCATACGACGTTTTACGAGGTTTCTTACCGTAGCTTTACCTACCTTCTTTGAGACAGTAAAACCCACCCTATTAAAAACTTCCTGATTTTCACGAATATAAATGATCAGTAACCGGTTTGCCATAGAATTTTTATGACGATATACTTTTCGAAAGTCCCGATCCTTTTGCAGTCCTTCGGTGGATTTCATCTACATGCCTCCAAGTTCTCTTACCGGTAAAGATTTTACAGAAAAAGGCCGACATAAGTGCGGCCTATGCTGATAATCTCTTTCTTCCCTTTAATCTTCGTTTTCTAAGAATGTTCTGTCCATTTTTGTTTTTCATTCTTTTTCTGAATCCGTGCTCTTTCTTTCGTTGTCGAACTTTTGGTTGATAGGTCATTTTCATAAAGGCCACCTCCTTAAATCTTAAAAATCTATGGGTATTTTAACGATTATTAATTCAATACCTGTCTGTATGAAGTCTCTAAAATTGCCCATACTACAGATAGATTATAACAGCATTAAAAGACAGTGTCAATAAACATTGTATTATTGTTGTGTGGATAAGTTTTAAAATTTTTCCTCTACTTTTGTGGATATCTTTTCCCTTTTTGTTGAAACTTTTAGCAATGTTTGATATTATTAGGTTACCTGTTGATAAATGAAGTTTTTGTGGATGGTTTATCCACGTTATACACAAATTGTGCATAACCCTGTTGATAACTTGTAGACTCCCGCTACTTTAACAGTTTCGTCTTAATTCTTTTCCACAGCTCAGTTGATTATATCCTATATTTCAAAGTTATTCTATAAGTTTCCACAGGAATATGACATAACTTCTGTATATTTTTTTTGACCTTTTTACTGGACCGCCCGGGGAAATTATCCACTTTTTCTTGATTTTTTTGTGGAAAACTCTCAGGATATTATTAATTAATATAATAAATATTATTGAAACGGAGGACTTTTTATGGACAACTTACCTCAGATATGGCAAAAAGCCCTGGACAACATCAAAAATCGCCCGGAGATTACCGAGGTCAGCTTCGAAACCTGGCTAAAAACTATTAAACCCATTTCCCTGAGAAACGGGGTATTGGTATTTGGCGTCTATGACACCTTTACCAAGGGGATACTGAAAAAACATTACCGCAGTTTCATACAAAACATTATTAAGGAAATTACCGGTGAGGAATATGAAATCGATTTTGTCATTCCTTCAGAGGAGGATATCAATCCGAAGAATCATAAAAATACCAACGTTGAAGAACAAAAACAAAATACCCAGCTGGAAAATTCCATGCAGCTGATCAAAGCCCAGGGGCTTAATCCGAAATATACCTTTGATACTTTCGTGATCGGCCACTCCAACCGCTTTGCCCATGCCGCCTCGGTGGCCGTTGCCGAAACCCCGGCCAAGGCGTATAACCCGCTATTCATCTATGGGGGGGTAGGCCTTGGAAAGACCCATTTAATGCACGCCATCGGTCAGCATATTTCCCAGGTGGATCCGGAAAAACAGATCGTCTATATTTCCTCCGAGACCTTTACCAATGAACTGATCAACTCCATTAAGGATGACCGGAACGTGGAGTTTCGAAACAAATACCGAAACATTGACATCCTGCTGATTGATGATATTCAGTTTATTGCCGGTAAGGAACGGACCCAGGAAGAATTTTTCCATACCTTTAATGCCCTTTATAACTCCAATAAACAGATAATTCTTTCCAGTGACCGGCCGCCCAAGGAAATTCCAACCCTGGAAGACCGGCTGCGATCCCGTTTTGAATGGGGACTGATTGCGGATATTCAGGCACCGGATTATGAAACCCGTATTGCCATTCTCCGTAAGAAAGCCCAGCTGGAAGAGATCGAAGTGCCCGATGACGTGATGCTCTTTATCGCCAAAAAAATCAAATCCAATATTCGGGAGCTGGAGGGGGCCTTAATCCGTATTCTGGCCTACTCATCCCTAACCAACAGCCCCATTAACATTGAGCTTGCCAGTGAAGCCCTAAAGGAAATATTCTCCTCAAAGCCCCGGGAGCTGAATATTGACTATATTAAGGAAGTCGTTGCCAATAAGTTTAATATCAAAATTGAGGATCTGACCTCCAAAAAAAGAACGCGGATCATCGCCTATCCCAGACAGATCGCCATGTATTTATCCCGGGAACTGACGGATTTATCGCTGCCTAAAATCGGAAATGAATTCGGCGGCAGGGATCATACCACGGTGATGCATGCCTGTGATAAGGTTTCCACCGATATTAAAAACGATCCGACCTTAAAGGATAAGATCGATTCCATCGTCAATGAACTAAAAACCGATTGATTAACACTGCCCTGTTAATTATATGTTATTATATTGTTAATAAGTTTTAGGACTTTTTAGACCTATGGATATGTGTATAACATCAAAAACTTATGCCCCGGGTTATGAACATGTGGATATCTTTGTAATATTGCGCTTTACCGGCTTATCCACAAACCCACAGGCCCTATTACTATTACTACTACATTTTATTATTATATTTAGGTTGAAAATCCAAAATCAAAGGAGGCTTTTATCCACACATGCATATTATCTGTGATCAAAAAAAACTGCTAAAGAGTATTACTACGGTATTAAAAGGTATTTCAAGCAAAAGCACCATGCCGGTTCTGGAAGGGATCTATATGGAAGCCAAGGACAATCAGGTAAAGTTCATTGCCACGGATCTGGAACTGGGAATTGAAACCACCATTGAAACCCAGGTCATTGAAGAGGGTGTGATGGTTCTAAATGCCCGATTATTAAATGAGATTACAAGGAAACTCCCCAATTCTCAAGTGGAAATGAGAATCAAGGAGGACGGAAAAGTCTTTATTAAATGTGAGCAGTCCGAGTTCGATCTGGTCAGTTATGAAAGGGAAGAGTACCCGAAACTGCCCCAGGTGGAAAAAGACAAGATTGCAAAGATTCCCCGGGGTCTGTTAAAAAACATGATTGAACAGAGCACCTTTGCCGTAAGTCAGGATGAGTCCCGCTTGATTTTAACCGGAGGTCTTTTGGAAATTGAAGACAATACCTTAAGCATGGTGGCCCTGGACGGCTACCGCCTGGCCCTTCGAAGGGGAGAGATCAGCGGAAGCCAGGACCATAAAGTGGTCATACCGGGAAAAACCTTAAACGAGGTGGGACGGATCATCGACGAGGATTTGGAAGAAGAGCTGCAGATTCTCTTTACCGACAGCCATATTTTATTTGATCTGGGAAAAACCAAGATCATCTCCCGGCTGCTGGAAGGGCAGTTTATTGATTATAAGCAGATTCTTCCCGACGAACACCGGGTGGCCGTGGAAGTTTCCCGGCAAAGTCTGCTGCAGAGTATCGAAAGAGCTTCCCTGCTGGCCAAGGAAGGAAATAACCGGCTGGTTAAATTCAAGATAGAAGATCACCAGCTGCACATAAGTTCAAACTCCGAACATGGACAGGTACATGAACAGATGGGCATTGAACAGCAGGGGGATGACTTGGAGATTGCCTTTAATGCAAAATACTTAATTGATGCCCTGAAGGTTATTGAAGAGGATGAAGTAAAACTCCTCTTTACCTCAAATGTCAGTCCAGGGATCATTACCTCAACGGAAAATGATCATTATACTTATTTAGTACTGCCCGTAAGACTTTCAAATAGCTAAAAAACCCTAAACCCAGCTTAAGCTGGGTTTATAAATTGTTATCATGGTTATTATTCTTACATGGAGGATTGGAGGGAAAAACATGAAAGTTGCAATCAAAACAGACTACATTAAGCTCGATCAGCTGCTGAAACATGCCGCCGTGGCTTCCACCGGCGGAGAAGCGAAAGCCCTGATTAAGGAGGGAATGGTATCGTTAAACGGGGAAACGGCAACCCAGCGGGGGAAAAAAATCTATCCCGGGGACCGGCTAACCGTACTGGATCAGGAAATAGAAGTTGTAAGCGCGTAAAATACTCCCGGGGAGAAGTCGGCTATGCATATTGAGAAAATACATTTACGAAATTATCGGAATTATGAAACCCTGACCCTGGATTTTTCTCCGAAAATCAATGTTTTTATTGGGGAAAACGCCCAGGGAAAGACCAATTTACTGGAGGCCATTTATTTTATGGCCGTGGGGAAATCCTTTCGTACTTCCAAGGACGGGGATTTAATTGAAATTGAAAAAGAGGGAGCCTATGTAAAGCTTTTGCTCAGTAAAAATAAAGATCAGCAAAAGCGCATTGAAATCGGATTGGACCGGTCGAAAAATAAAAAATGCAAAGTCAATGGGGTTCCCCTGGACCGGATGTCGGAACTGCTGGGCACCCTGAATGTGGTGATCTTTTCTCCCGAGGATCTGCAAATTATCAAACAGGGTCCCAGTCAGCGAAGGGACTTTATTGACGGGGATTTATCCCAAATCACGCCGAAGTATCATTTTTTATTAAACCAGTACCAAAAGATCTTAAAGCAGCGAAATCAGGCCTTAAAACTCAAACAGTACCGTAAGGTGGATTTAGAACCCTGGAACATGCAGCTGGTGCAGTACGGAACAGAAATTATTTTCTACCGCAGGGAATTTATCAAAGGGCTTTCCATCCTTACCCGGCTGATGCACCGAAAAATCACCCGGGAGAAAGAGAATCTGAAGCTGATTTATCAAAGCAGTGTGCCCTTGGAGAAAGATCAGAGTCCTCTGGAAATAAAAAGCCAATTTTTGAAATCCCTAAAGGAAGCGGAAGCGGAAGAAATCAACAGAGGGCTTACGCTGATCGGACCCCACCGGGATGATCTGGAATTTGAAATCAACGGGAAAGACGTAAAAAAATACGGCTCCCAGGGTCAGCAGCGAACCACGGTGCTGTCCCTGAAGATGGCAGAACTGGAACTGATGAAAAAAGAAACGGGAGAATATCCGGTGCTTTTACTGGACGATGTAATGAGTGAGCTTGATGAAAATCGGCAGCAGGATTTACTCCAGAGCTTAAAAAATATTCAGACGTTTATTACCAGCACATCGATGGATTCCATGGAAAAAATCGATGAAATGAATCTGTATCAGGTCCAGGGGGGAAAAATAAAAATCCTTCAAAAACCTGTTTCATAGTTAATTAAGAAAGGTTATAATAGTAAGGTAGGGGGAAATCCTGTGTATATACATCTTGGCGGAAATGTAATCCTATCCAAAAAAGATTTATTATATATTTTTGATATAAAAGCCTTCCATCAATCGAAGGTCAACCGCGACCTGCTGGAGCATATGCAGCGGCAGGGAAGAGTGGTTACGCTGGAAAAAGGAAAAAGCCGGTCGGTGATTTTTGTCGAAGGAAAAAATCAGCCGGCAACAATATATTACTCACCTATTACGGCTTTTACGCTGTTAAAGCGTAAAAATAATCTATATTAGGTGCGTTTTTTGGTGTCAATAGGAGGTAGAAAACCATGGAAAAAGAACGACAGTATAATGCAGATCAGATTCAGGTTCTAGAAGGTCTTGATCCCGTAAGAAAAAGACCGGGCATGTACATTGGAAGTACCGGGGAACGGGGACTCCATCAGCTGGTTTATGAAGTAGTGGATAACAGTATTGATGAGGCCCTGGCGGGATACTGTAAAAATATCACTGTGATTATTCGTAAAGACAACTCTGTGGTGGTAGAGGATGACGGCCGGGGAATCCCGGTGGATATGCATCCGAAAACCCAAAAGTCCACATTGGAAACCGTAATGACCGTGCTTCATGCCGGCGGAAAATTCGGAGGGGAAGGATACAAAGTATCGGGAGGCCTCCATGGTGTGGGTATTTCCGTGGTAAACGCCCTTTCCGAATATGTCAAAGCGGAAGTTTATACCGGTGGAAAGAAGTATGTTCAGGAGTATGTTCGCGGAATCCCGAAAAGCGATATTCAAGAAGTGGGGGATACGGAAAAAACCGGAACAAGAATTACTTTCTTTCCCGATGACGAAATATTTGAAGAAATTGATTTTCAGTATGATACCATCGAACATCGCCTTAGAGAACTGGCTTTTTTAAATAAAGGCATTCGTATAAACTTTATCGATGAACGGAGCGAGGAGGAAAATCACTTTTTCTATGAGGGGGGGATCAAGGAATTTATCATCCACCTCAATAAAAATCGGGAACACATCCACAGCGAAGTCATCTATTTGGAACGGGAAAAAGGAGATATCACCTTAGAGGTGGCCCTGCAGTACACCACCA
>SKOH01000024.1 GCA_007120165.1 Clostridiales bacterium | reverse complement strand
CTCTACTCGCAGTTCCGTCTCTTCCGCCCTTTCATTTTCCAGCGCGATCACTTCGCTGTTTAAGTCCTGTAGATGATTCGCGGCGATCAAGATCACTGCCAGTATGGTCATGGCTGTAGCCATTAACAGGAAAGCGGATTTATTATTCATTTTTATCTCCCCCTTTTTTTGCGAAAAATGCTGAAGGCTGTTTTATGTTAACTTTTGTTGCGATTATCAAAGAAATATACATCGCCGAAGGTGCCGTCGTCATACTCCGCATCCCGGTGTCCTTTGGTTAATTGAAAGTCCCCATTGGTATGTTCCGAAATCATCCGGTTCCAGAACTTGACCGAAGCCTGATTCTTCGGGTGCAGTTTCAAATGCCATTTTCCCCGAAATCGCTCAAAGGCCTCTAAGGCGGCGTAGCGGCCGACACCTGAACGGCGGTACTTGTGCATTACGAAAAACTCCGCCATGGAGTAGTCCATTTCTCCTTTTACCTCCGGGTAATCATTGATCATCACAAAGCCTGCCAGCTGATTGTCGGCGAAGATAAAATAAGCCCAGCGGTTTTCATCGGTCCAGTAATGATCCAGATATTCGTATCCATAGAGTCCCAATGGATTGACATCCCGATTGTCATACTGGGAAAATTCGTAGTCGTATTTCTCTAAGAGATTTTTAAGTATTTCTTTTTCCTCCAGTTTCACCGGTTTCAGTTCGAGTTTCATTGGGTACCTCCATTATCGTTTTTTTCTAAGCCAGAAAGCGGCTTTATTATCCCCGGTTTGAAAGGGTTTTCTTAATTTGATATCTCCCCAGGAATCGAGGATTTCCAGATTCAGCTGGTGGATCATTTCGAGGATTTCACTATAGCCGATGGGGTACTTCTGTATCTCCCAGTGGTATTCTTCCGTAAGCTTATCATTCTTAAAAATCTCCAGTCTTCGGTGGGCTTTCCAGATTTTATTGGTTTTATTCACGTATACCGGTTTCGAATACCCTTTCAGTTCCACTCCGTCTTCACAGATTCCTGATGGAAAAGCAGGGTTTTCCTCACCCACACTGCACCAGTAATCCGGCAGTTCCCCTTCGATGGTGTCGGAGGAGATAAAAATGTATCCCCCGGGCTTTACGGATTGATAGGCCTTTGTTAGAATCTTTTGCTGCTCTTCCAGGGAGCCAAACTCAAAGAAGAAATTCCCACCCAGAATTACCGCGTCAAAACCTGATGGCCAGGTATAACCCATCAGTTCCGAATGAATAACCGATACATTGTTTTTAACGGCCTCAGATTCCTCTTTAAGTTTATTCTGCAACCGGTTCAACATCACCTTTGCTCCATCCATTCCGGTTATTTTTACTCCCCTCGCGGCTATCGGAAGCAGTATTCTCCCGGTACCGCAAAACGGTTCCAATACATTTTTACAGTGATGCTTTTCAAGCAACTCCAGAATTAATTCAACATCCTCTATCGTTGTTTCCTCTCGATCATATATCTCTGGGATATGCTTTTCCACATCGTAAGGATTCTGTTTGTTGATCAGCAGTTCAATCGCCTCCGTTTTTATTATTTAATCGGTTTACCTTCCTATACTTCAGATCTTTTATAATCATCTCAATCCACCCCTGAAATTGCTATTTAATCTTCCGGTATAACCCGGTAAGATAACACTTTTTATTCTAAAAATTTCTGGTCATATTCCTTTGCCGGCCCTTGAGTAAGATCTTCATTATAAATTGCGGTATCAATAAATTTTCCCGACACGTTATCGAAATACCCCTTTTGTAACTCCATGGCCATAAATGCAGGGAAATTATTCCCCTCGGCGGTGGTTATATTAAAGTCTTTCGCTTCACCAAATCCAAACTTCGGGTAATACGTTGGATGGCCGAAAAATACGATGCCTCCATAACCCAGTTCTTTAGCCTTTTGAATAGAATGGATCATCAAGGCGCTTCCCACGCCCTGCTTTTGGTATTTCGGCAGTACACTAACGGGTCCGAAATTTAATACGGCTTTTTTCTCCCCATCCGGCTGTAAAATATAGGAGCCCACGGAGTAAATAATATGACCCACCACCCGGTCATCGACTTCTGCAACGAAGGTTAAGTTTTCAATGCCTTCCCTACCCCTCATTTTATGTACCATGTAGTGCTCTACCGCACCCACACCGATTTTTCCAATGCGTTCCTCCCGCCAGAAAGCCGCCCGGGTTAACCGCTCCACCGCTTGCCAATCTTTTTTCTGTTCCTGTCTGATTAAAATATTATTCATGTTATCCTCCCCCAATCTTCGGCAACCTTTACCGTTACCAACTTTCTTATGATGAATTATTCCTAACTTTCCCAGTTGCCTATCTTTAGTATAGAGAACTTTCAATAAAAGCATAAGGGCATGGGGTCGGATTGGACCTCAGCCTTAAGACGGAACTTGTAAAAAAATAAAAAGGAACCATCCTTCAGGACAGTCGTCTATCCCTCGGAGCGGTTCCTTATCATGTAATCTCTTCTCTTTCTATCCCTATTTCTTCTTCCGGATCAGACGATCCAATAAGCTTGGTTTTCCCCTTTCTTCTTCCCTTTCATACAGCTCATCGAGTTCAATGCAGTACTCCTTTGAAAGCGCTAAAGCCTTTTCCCGGTCCTTAAAGTAAAACCGTGCAGCGGAACCGCAACTGGAGCTGAGATCCCGGGGGACGGGAATCAGTTTTACGTCAATCCCTTGCCTTTTCAGTACTTTTTCAAAGTTTAATGCATGATAGGTGGTATGAAAGGTCATAATACATATTTTCTTATCCATTAAAT
>SKOH01000201.1 GCA_007120165.1 Clostridiales bacterium | reverse complement strand
GAGCACGAGGATGATGATCGCGAGTTCAAAGTTTCGGCTAAATCCCCAAACCATAATACTAAGTATCAGCACCGCCGGGGTGTAATACTTCGAGAATCCATCAATGAAACGCTCCGCTTCGGATTTTGAGTCCTGGGCTTCCTCCACCATTTCGATAATTTTTCCAAAGGTGGTATCCTCCCCAACCCGGTCCGCGACAATCTGCACCGTACCGTTATCAAGAATGGTTCCTGCAAATACCTTTGAGTCCTTTTCTTTTCCGACGGGTAGAGACTCTCCGGTAATACTTGCTTCGTTTATGCTGCCTTCACCGATTAACACTCTGCCGTCCACCGGAACCTTAGCACCGGTTTTTACCAGCAGGATATCTCCAACATCCACCTCCTCTACTTCCACTTCCTCAAAATCTCCGCTGTCCATTTGTTTCAAGGCACTCTCCGGTGCCATTTCCGTTAATTCTTTGATCGCTGAACGGGTTTTGTTTAATGTTCGCTGTTCCAAAAAGGCACCGAACAGGAATAGAAAAGTTACAATTGCCGATTCCTCAAAATTCTGTATGATAAAGGCACCGAGCACGGCAATGGTTACAAGCACATCTATGCTGACAACCTTTACCCGTAACGCTTGATAGGCCTGATAGGCAATCGGTGCAGCACCGATGACTGAGGCAATCATTAATGACCACGCGGGAAAATTCGGATCGTCCATCGTCCACTTTGATATGAAACTTAATGCAATCAATATACCACTGATCAGCGTAATTTTATTTTTACTTCTTAATAGAATCTGTCCCATGCCACCACCTCACTTCTTTATATTAACTATACTGCTTATAGGAAGATCCGGCAGTGATTGTAATCACATGTTGAAAAATTATGTAAAAATAAAAAAAGACTGAGGATATTCTCCTCAGCCCGTCTTATTTATTCATATTAACCATCATAACCAATGCAGCTGCATACTTACTACTTATTAAGTGCTCCACCTCGTTTTGTATTTTTAAACGCTTCTTTATTCTGGGGGGTTTTATTATTCTGTGATTCAGTACGAAGTCCCTGCTGTGCACTTTTCTTCTTTTTTTCTTCGATTACCTTTTTCATTTGTTCCATCGTTGTATTTGCCATTTCTTAACACCTCTTTCTCAGCCTCTATCTCATGTTAAACAAGATATCTCTCCTATGTTGATTTTTATCGATACATTCATTCTTGACTTGTATATTTTATCATATTTTACAGTTATGCACCATCGTTGAAATAATTTCCTTAGGTAAAAAATTGCCTAAGAAGCTTTTTAAAGTTTCTTAGACAATTTCTATTACTCAGCATTCGCCTCATCGTTATAGTATTTCACCTGGTCCTGACGGTCGGAAACGATAATCTGTTCAATGTTGAAAACAATTAAACCGATATCGTCCCCTAGGATGAACTGGGGCATATTATTCTTCTTCATATGCAGTTCCCGGCACCGCTTTTCTTCTTCCCCCTCGATGGGCATGGCCGTCCCCAGAAAAGTAGCACTGAGTCCTGAAGAAAGAGAAAACAGCAACAGGGAGATCTTTTTATTTTGAATAATATTATTGTATTTTTTACTGTTTCTTCTCGTACTTAAAATAACCCTGTTTTCATCCTCAACATAAGTAAAATTCATCAGGGACACATAAGGGTTATTTTCCACACAGGTTGCCAAAGTGCATAGTTTTTCGTTTTTTAGTAATTCTTTGACGTTTTTCGGTATTTTCATTTGTCTCCTCCTATAACTCTTCCTTCAATAGGCCTTGGAACATCGTAACCACGGTTTCAATAATATCATCCGGGAAATCGTAATCCGAGGTATGAAGCTGGGGATACGCCTCGCCGTTGCCGATGTAAAACAGAGCCCCAGGAATCTTTTCCAAATAATAGCCGAAATCCTCGGAACCTCTCATCCCTTCCTGGAGTTCGATTACAGTTAGATTATTTTTTTTCGCAACCCTTCGGATTTTATCCACACAGGCTTTATCATTGGTCGTCACCGGGAAACGGTCTTCGTAGGAAAAGGTCACTTCCAGTCCGTCGGCTTCCCCTTCATTTTTTGCCAAGGTTTCCAGGTTAGCTAACAGCGCTTCCAGTTCCGGGGCAAGCTCTCCCCTGACCGTGATTAAAAGCCTTCCCTTGTGGGCGGATATTCCAAAAGCGCCTTCTCCTACATCGACGCCGACTACGGTGCAAAGAAGAAGCCCATTCCCGCCGGCCTCCTTTACCGCTTGATCGAGTCCGGTAATTACCCTGGCGATGGCTTTGGCCGGATTTTTCCCATGCTCCGGCTGACTGGCATGGGTGGGGGTGCCCTTCATTTCAATGATCATTCCCACCGATCCGTAATTGGACGTGCCGTCGATCACCAAAACTGAATGCCTCGAAGCACCGCTTCGATTATGAAAGGCGTAAATTTCATCGATTTTTTCCTGATCAATAAAGGCTCTGCATTCCACAGCGCCCCCGGCCGTTTCCTCGGCGTGTTGGAAAAGGAAAAACACATTTTGGTCCGCTCCCTGTTTATCAACTTCCATCGCAAAGGCTGCAAGGGCTGCGGAGTGGCCGTCGTGGCCGCATTTATGAGCCACTCCGGTGTTCTTGGATCCATGGGGCAGTGCTATTCCCTCGTCCATTCTGATCGCATCAAAATCTCCCCGAAAAGCAAGGTTGCCATATCCCGTTCCCTTCCGGTAAACCGCATAAAACCATCGCCCCCGATCCTGGATCTCAAGCTTGGTATGTTTTTTTAAAAAGGCAATAATTGTTTTTTTCGTCCATTCTT
>SKOH01000054.1 GCA_007120165.1 Clostridiales bacterium | reverse complement strand
TCTTTCTTATGAAGCTTTTGTCTCATAAGCGATTTCTTGCCTATCTGGGCCACGGGTTTTCCGGAGGCGGTCTTTTACTGATGGCTTTACCGTTGATTTTATACGTGATCAAACCCTATGAACGGTTGAATATGGCGCCGGAATCCTTCTATCATTTTGTCATGGAGCTGATTTCTTCAACCTTAGGACTGGCCCTGTTGATTGGGGGAGGCATGATCATCCTTGCGCTGGTCTTTTACATTTTAGACTGGCGTAACCGTAACCAAATGCGTATAGCGGCAAAGAAGCGAGCAACCCAGTTTGAGTAAAATTTAAAATCGCAGAATATGCTTTTAAAATCCCGGAAGTAAGTTTCCGGGATTTTTTTGTTTTTTGTATAGGAATAAATCAGAATTGTTGTCAGTTAAGCATCATTCAATCCTTTCAAAAAAGCTGTAAAACGTCTAAATTGGAACCCTATTGTTTGTTCTAATTTCTTGAACGATCCATAAGACGCATAAACAAGTACCAGATGCCGAATATGATAAATACCCATTGAAGTAGTGGAATAAGTAACGGTAATAAAGCGATACTAATAATGATTATAATTATCCAAATTAAAAACGTTGCCACTCCATCATCCCTTTCTATACATGAATTTTATAACGGTTTTGTAGTGCTAATGACTTATGTATTACTGTATTCTACAAATATTTGGGAAACTCCTTCTTAAGTTATAAAAAATTTGAATTATTTTCCAATGCTTCTAGAGGTTATAGAAGAAACTTAATTTATTATTGATGAAGATTACTGAAACATATTGGAAGCAGAGCGTTTTTTTCTGTAATCACCATATATTTCCTGTTTTTAATAATATTTTGAAAAATAGTTTGATTATAGAAGGTTTTTCTCTTTGGGATGTCGAATAGGTATATAGTCGTAATTTTTAATTCATTAATCTAATGACAAGGAGGCGTTCCACTTTTCATATTTAATAATGATCACTGATCAATAATAAACTAGAGAAAGTTGAGGAGACGACCATGGATAATACAGAACTAAAAAACGACTTTGAAAATTTAATAAACGAAATCGCCACGAAAGTTATAGAAAGCTCTTCTACCAAAGAAATTAGCAATTGTTCTCAGACTGCAATACAGACGATTCAAACGAATCAAAAACGTTCTTTACTAAGTATGCAGTCCGCAGAAGAGGCGGTTCATCAGATGAAGTTGAAAGCGATAGCTGAGATTGAAAATGCCTTGAATAAATTAGTGAAGAATACGAACAATACATATACCGAACTCGTTGATAAGACCGTTAATAAATTTCATCAACGAACGAAGGATACTGAAAAATCTTTCGAAGCGGCACAGGTTTCCATCGATCAATTTCGAAAAGAATCCGATAAACTTACCAAACTCAGTACGGATTTAAGACCTTACGAGGAAAAGATTACAAATATTGCAGAAATGATAGAAATTTTGGAAGCAACTACTTCAGAAAATGCTAAAGAGACAAACAATACCCTAAGAAAGTCACAAAAACAACTTGCGGATGAGAATAAAAAATATCATGAGGATTTATCCAGAGAAATGACAGAAACCACGAAGCGGATTACGAACCATGTAGGCCGCAGCTCCACAGAGGTATCCAATATAATCGTGCAGGAACTGGATAAGCTACGTAAGAATATTTATGAGATTCAACACAGCATCGAAACAGATAATAGGGATTTAGAGAAAAGGCAGGAAAACCTCGGGATAAGGATTGAGACCAAGATAAAAGAGTTACATCAAATTATTGAAACCATGTATGTAAATAATACGAAAAAAACTGGGGACGAGTTTCGTTCCTTTGAAGAGAAAGTCGAGTTTAATGAAAAAAAGCGGCGCACGGGATTTCGTTTGCTTTTCACATTAAATACGGTACTCGTACTACTCTCTGCACTAATATTATATCGGATTTGGTAGGGGGGATAGAGGATGAGCTATGAGAGCCTTGCCAATCAAATGGTGGATTTATACCGAAAAGCCGAGGGGGTCTGTCATCAAAGACTGCCCATTGAAGTGAAAAACAACATGGAGTATTCTCTTAGTACTATTGAAAAACAGCTAAATCAGTTTCGAAAAATCCGTGGTCAAAGTGGTGGCAAACTCCGGGGGGAATTCTCGGAAGAAATGGAGGGGCATACCACTCAAATCCAGGAGATCATCAATGGATTAGAGGATTCATTCCTACTTTTTTTAGTGGGTATGGGTAAGTTCGGGAAATCCACATTGTTAAATGCTCTTTTAGAAGATGAGGTAGCTGCGGTGGATATTCTACCGAAAACTTGGAAAATTGATGTGTATCAGAAAAAAAAGCTGAATCGTCAACCTCTGGTCTGCTATAGGGATGGTGAAAAATCCCCTTTTTCTATAGAGAAGGTCCGAAAACTAATAGACCAGGAAGAGGAAAAAAGGCAGATCTCGGAGAAAACCATCAATGCCATTTTTCGACAGGAAAAAGATCACTATCAAACCATCGAAGAAAAGGAAGAGTTAAAAAAGTTACTGACGAAAGATAAATTATATCATTCGGATATTACGGAAGTCCGATGGCCGATTGAAGACTCCCGACTGCTCAATAAATTCAATTTGGTTGATACCCCGGGGCTTAATCAAAATTTGCTTGGGGAGACGAAAATCAGTTTGCAGGAATATTACCATAAGGCAGATGGGGTACTATGGATGTTGGATGCCACGAAACTCTCCTCCCTTAAGGGAAAGGAAATGATCCAAGATCTTCAGGTTTACATGAAGGAAGTAGGCGGAAGTA
>SKOH01000097.1 GCA_007120165.1 Clostridiales bacterium | reverse complement strand
CTAAATTCAAACGATATTCGTTGACTTCAATCGCGATCACCTTCGATGCCCCTACTGCTTTGGCTGCTGCTACGGACATAATTCCGATGGGCCCACAACCTACCACTGCAACGGTTTTCCCAACAATTTCCCCTTCCATTAAGGTGTGCACGGCGTTTCCGAGGGGTTCTTGGACTGCCAAATAGGCGGGGTCTATTCCCTTAGGATTTACCCAGGCGTTGGCTTCGGGGATGGCCACATATTCTGCATAGGTTCCGTCTACATCCACTCCTAAAATTTGGGTGTCCTTACAAATATGGGCCTGGCCGGTTTTACAAAACTCACAAACTTCACATACAATATGGGTTTCTGCAGAAACGATATCCCCAAGGTTGATGGACTTTACGTCTTTTCCGATTTTTACAACTTCCCCGGCAAATTCATGTCCCATAACATATGGGGGTTTAATACGGCCTTGAGACCACTCATCCCAGTTGTAAATGTGGGCGTCGGTTCCGCATATGGAAGTCGCATGTATTTTAACAAGCACTTCATTATTTTGGGGGGTAGGTATATCCTTAGTAGTAAATACTGCCCCCTTTTCTGCCTTTTCTTTTAGAACCACATTCATTGATTGATTCATAAACATCCTCCTCATAAAATTATTTGTTAAATCCAACATCATTATAGTAAAAATTCTGGAACTTGAATGAAAACTTTATCAGCTACGGCCTTAATGGATCTTAAATTCTCTTTCTTATTCTATATCATACAGTAAAAAAGAGGATTTCTCCTCCAAATGAAAAAAGTTGTAAAATTAAAATTATTCCTCCATATGCTTCTCGATTTTCCCTAATGCCCATTGGGCAGCATCCTGAAGATCTTCTCTGGAATCCTTAGTATAGGGAAGAATATGAGGAATGGCGGAAGGGTCCATCAAATTTCCAAGGACGATGAGAGCATTGCGCTTCAAAACTCTGCTTCCTCTCCAGGAACTGGCATTATTACCGTATATATTCTTAAATTCCTTATTGGATAAGTTAAGCAACTGGACCAGATCAGGAAAAACCAACGGGTGAGAAGGATCAAATGCGGGTTCTTCAGAAACTTCGATTCCTTTGTTATAGGGACAAACATCCTGACACACATCGCATCCGTAAATTCCATCGCTGATAACCAGTTTTTCTTCTTCGGTGAGTATCCCTTTTTTCTGTAAAATACCGCTGACGCATCGGGAAGGATTAAGTCGGTAGGGCCGTTCGATAGCCTTACCCGGACATTTTTTGATGCACTCTTTACAGTTCTCACACAAGAGCCTCGGAGAATTTTCCGTCTCTTTCTCCTCTGGAAGGATTTCTTGATCCATCAACATGTATCCATAAAATACAAAGGAGCCGTATTGCGGATGATAGAAAAGATTATTGTATCCATAAAACCCTAAATTTGCTTTTGAAGCCAGGTAGCGGTCAACCAATGGACCGGTGTCTACATAGGATTGATACGTAATCCTGTTATTCATTTTTTCCAAAGCCGCTCCCAGGTTTTTCATTTTCCTGTGAAACACCCGGTGGTAATCCTCCCCCCAGGCGGCTCTTGCAAGTTTTCCGTTGAAAGATGCCTCTTTTAATGAATTGTTCTCGGAATTTATATGATTTTTATAGTAAGGCAACCCCAAAACAATAATTGTTTTACAGTTTTTCATCGTTAAAAATGGATTGCACTTTTCTTCCAGGTCTTTTTTGTTGAATGCAAAGGTATACCCTTCTTCGATATACTCTGTCAATTGGTCTTTTAAATCCGTAAAATACCGGGGTTTAACGATACCAATAATGGGAAACCCCTGAAGGATTGCTTCTTCTTTTAACTGCGGAAATGAAATTTTCATTTGAAAATCAACCTGCCTTTTTTTAAAATACCGCTCTTTATTACTAATGATAAAGCAGTTAAAATGGTTCAATATCTTTATCTATAGTAAGTATACCTTATTTCCCGGTAAAACATCAAGAAAGGACCCGGTTAAAATCGTTAAAATTATAACAATACTGATTAAAAAAATAGTCTATCCCAGGGGGAATTCTAGCAAGATACAGGGAAATAAGATTAAACAGCTAAAATCAGCTGTTTATATCTTAGGATCCTCATGTTCCATGGTCATTTCTTCATCATCGGAGATGATCTTTTTACTTTTAGATTCTTTGCTTAAACCCAGTACCGCAAAGTTATATGGGATTACGTTTTCCCGATTGTTTTTTCGTTTATCCTCCAGATAATCCACCATGACGCTTTCAACCTTTTTCATTAAATCCTTAGCTTCTTCCTTAGTAAGATAGTAATCGCTATATTGATTAATAAAACGGGAGGCTTCAGCAATCTCAATATTTTTGTAGAAGTCGCTGTTGATTTTATCAAAAATAGAAATATAAGCCTGGTTTAAGGATTGGGTTAATTCTTCGCCACCATTTTTAATAAAGTTTTTATCGATCATCAGAACTTTTGCAGCGGGCAAGTAGTATTTTTCAATAATTCCGGATTTCACACGCTCATCTACCAGATTCAAAATTCCTACCTTTAATAAACTCTTTATGTGATAATTAATTTTTGCATGGGGCTCTTCGAGTTTTTCAGCAATTTGCTTGGCGGTTTGAGGAAGATCCCCTTCGAAGCATTCTAGAATTTCCACTCGATAGGAGTGACTGATTGCTTTGATCTGTTCAAGCTCTCTTAAAACCATAATATCTTTCATAATTTTACCACCTTATAATTTTATAGTGAACATGTAGTTTTTAAATGTATAAAAAGAATAATATGTATTATCTTTAATTT
>SKOH01000168.1 GCA_007120165.1 Clostridiales bacterium | reverse complement strand
TAAAAAACCACCGCCTGTCCTGGCGTGACCGCTTTTTGCCGTTCGTCAAAAATAACTTTGCAGTTCCCGTTTTCCAGTATTTCCACCTTAACTCTCTGATCGTTCTGTCGATACCGAAACTTCGCAGTACAGTAAAAGCTGGAAGCTGGAGCTTTTTCCTCAACCCAGTGCAGATCACTGGCGTAAAGACCCTTCGAAAACAGTGCGGGATGCTTAGCTCCCTGAACCACATATAAAGTATTATGGACTAAATCTTTGTGCGCCGCAAACCATGGTTCCCCGGAACCGGAACCGGAGCCGCCAATGCCAAGACCTTTTCGCTGTCCCAGAGTATAATACATCAGTCCGTCATGCTCTCCTTTTATCTCGCCGGTAATGGTACGCATTTTTCCCGGGGTGGCAGGCAGATAATTACTTAAAAAATCTTTAAAATCCCTCTCTCCGATAAAGCAAATTCCGGTACTGTCTTTTTTATTTGCCGTGATCAGATCATTTTCCTCGGCAATTTTTCGGATTTCACGTTTTGTCAGTTCTCCCACGGGGAATAAAGCTTTCGACAGTTGTTCCTGTCCTAGGGTATTAAGAAAATAGGTCTGGTCCTTATTGGAATCCACCCCTCTTAGAAGCTGATACTCTCCGTCTATGCTGCGGACTCTGGCGAAGTGACCGGTGGCTAAATATTCGGCTCCAATGGACTCTGCATATTTTAAAAACACATTGAATTTGATTTCTTTATTGCACATCACATCGGGATTCGGGGTCCGCCCTTTTTTATACTCATCGAGAAAGTACGTAAATACGTTATCCCAATATTCCTTTTCAAAGTTAACGGTATAATAGGGGATTCCGATTTTTCCACAGACCCTTCGAACATCCTCATAATCCTCTGTGGCGGTACATTCTCCCCCTAAGGCTTCTTCATCCCAGTTTTTCATAAACACGCCTACGACGTCGTATCCTTGATTTTTTAATAATAAGGCGGCTACGGAAGAATCCACCCCTCCGGACATGCCGACCACCACTTTTATATTTTCCTTCTTTTTCATATTCATCCTCCTTAACGCTTTCACGGGTATTATTATAACATGAAAACCCCCTTGTAGAAAGCAAAGGCCCTGAAAAAGTTCTGCTGCTACCCCTTAACCCAGTACTGGCTGCCGTCTTTTTTTCGATCCAAGAATCCATACTGAATCAAATACCTTCGAACGGTTACGTAGTCCTCGATGATATGTTTAATGATTTCATTTACCTCCTTTTCCGTGTAACTTCTATTGGCCGGGAACTGCTCCATAATGTGCTGAAGAATAATCAGTTTCTTCTTTTCCTTACTGGGAAACGCTATGACTTTTCCATCTTTTATATAGTTTTTCAGTACTTTTTCCTTTTCTGCCTGGGTAATGACGTACCGTTCATCCACCATAGTCGCCTCTCTGTGAAGTTCTACTAGCTCATCATCGGGGGCTCCCACTCTTTTATCACTTTCCAGCAATCCCATCAGGGCTAAATACACCCTGGCCTGTTTTTCCTTTTCTCTAAGCTTGAAACGGTGGTTTCGGATGGTGGAAGAGCTTTTTCCACCCTTGTTTTTTACAATTTCCTTGTCCGTATATCCCCGGAAAAGTCCTTCTAAAATTTCTTTTTGAATATCCGTTAAACCGGTATATCTTTTGCTTAAGTTGATTAAGTAATGAAAAACGGATCCATGAATATCGCTAATATGTTTTTTTACAGCCATTCCAGCATCCACCCACTGCTCCTTGCTCTGATAAATTAAGCCTTCGGTAAATTGTTCCCCGCAAATCAAACAGGTAAAATTTCCCTTTACAGAATTATGGATATAGCCCCTTTGCATCTCTTCTATGGTTGCCTTCCAAAACATTTCGTTTAAATCACTCATGTAAACAATCTCCTTTCTTGTTTATTATTATATAAACATAATAACATTAAGTTTGTTATTGATCAAGCCTATTCCACAAAAAAAACCCCGAAATTTTTCGGGGGTTTTGAGCAATTAATAGGATTTACGCTTCTGATTTTTTAATTTTAACGGCTCCGAGGGCCATTAATGAAGAAACAACAAATAGATACAGATAATAATTTTGATCACCGGTCTTTGGAATCGGTTCTTTTTCGTCGTCATCGGCGGGATCGTCTTCATCGACGGCGCCGTCCTCATCATCAACATCATCCTCATCGTCCGTGTCGTCTTCATCGTCCCCATTATCATCATCAATAGGTTCTTCGTAAGCACCGACTTGGATCCGTCCTTCCACTTCATAGTTAACGACTTCCATCTCCTCTATGAACTCAACCAAAATTTCAGCAAGATCATTGAATTCTTCGTGGATCGGAACATTTCCGAACATATCGTAGTCATCCCCGCCTGCAGCAACAAAATCATTGGTGGCAACGATATAATTCATTTGAAGATCAATCGGCTCATCATTGATCATCACAGTATGAACCCGCGCTCCTTCTGCGCCATCCGGATCAATCATATAGGACATACCGGCAACGTGAGGAAAGGCTCCTTTTTCTTCCGGATAGTCACTTGTTCCATGTTCTAAGGCTTCCATAAGGGTCTGGCCACTCACTTCTACGGTTGCTAGAATATTTCCAAAGGGAAGAACCGCCGCTACATCACCGACCGTAATATCACCTTCCTGAATAGACTCCCGAATTCCACCACCATTGGTCAGTGCCACATCGGCCCCGCTGGTCTCGAGCATAGCATCGGTAATTAAATTTCCCAGGTTCGTTTCTCCGGAACGTACATTTTCCCGTTCACCGTCTAAGTAATTCTCATT
>SKOH01000017.1 GCA_007120165.1 Clostridiales bacterium | reverse complement strand
CACTCATTCCCGGTAGCACGATTATTATACCGATGAGCAATCCTTTTCCTATTAATTCCATTTTCTCCATCCTTCTAAAGGAAAAAAGATCCCCAATGAAAAGCAGATACAGTTTGGAGCTCTTTTTATCTCTATTTATTTTCAAGTACTCATCTATAAGCGGTCAGCTGACTTTTTAAAGCAGCCTTCGAAACTTTATTATCTTATCAAATTCTTTTTATTCAGTAAATGTAAAATGGCTTCAAGGACTCCCCCTGAAATCGTTCTTCCTTTATCCGATATCAAATCAAACTGTGCTTTTTCTCCTCGAGGATCCACATCTCCAATTTTCATTCCCTTCATTACAGCGCTGTCCTTTGCAATCAACCCTCTTATCATTCCGTCCAGCGGCGCAAGCACCAGGATTTCTGCCGGTTCCTCCCCTTCCGCCCCATATATCGCCCCGATCGGTTCTCCCGCTTTTACCAAGTCCCCGATTTCTTTAAGGCTTGAAAATATGCCGTCCTTTTGACTATAGATTACTCTTTCTCTTCCAAATCCCTCGATCACACCGGGGATTCCGGTATTTTCCATGGCACGTCCCTGATAAATTATCCTTCCCAGGTTATGTCCCCGGTTGGTTTCGATCACGGCGTCTACCTCCTCCGGCGCAAGAAACCCTGGCCCGAGGGCGATGGTGATCGGAGCAAGCCCCCGATGCATATCCATATTTTTTTTACGCAGGGTGGCGTCAATCACAATATCCGCAGGAATTTTCGACAAAATTTCCAAATTCTCATCTGCCAAAACGGGAATAATCCCCTTTCGGCATAACTGTAACATCTCCTTCCGATTTTCCCTTAACACTTTTTTTGCCAAAACGCCCTCCACAACCACCTCCTGTTGGTAGATGGCTTCGGAAAATGAAACCTTTCGTCTAATGCTTGAGGGGGAGTGCTGTTCTGTGATAATAACGGAAAATCCCGACTGAACTAAGCGATGGGCCACGGCACTTCCCAAGTCTCCACCACTTTTAATGATTACAATTTTTGAAAACATATTACATTCGCCTCTCTGAATCAATTTTGCAGACCTTTTCGTAATCCTCGATGGTATCCATGTCTTCTCCTATTTTAGGATCTGCTATGGGTAAAAAAATTGTCCCCTTCGCATTCTGATCAATTATACTTCTTCCTCCTTTATCTCCGGAAACTCCCAGCAGATCCAGTCGGTATTTCCCCGGAAATATAATCGGCATGCCCCGTTCCCTATTATAAAGAGGGACAACAATGTGCTCAGGGTTTTCAGTAAAAGTATTTATTATTTGATTGATCACTTGATGATTTAAAAAGGGTTGATCCGCTACAAAGAACATATAACCTTTTGAACCTGGGTCGCTTTCATACATTCCCGACTTGACCGATTCACTTTGTCCTCGGGCAGGCTGACCATTATACACCCGTTTAATTTCCATGTTTGAAATTTGCCCATGGGTTCGTGCTTTTTCGTAATCCTTTATCACTTCTAATACCGCTGGATCGCTATATACCACGATCAGTTGTTGCAGTCTGGATTTTTCTATGATACGTAACGTTCTTATAATGAGGGGAGTATTATCTATACATAACAACAATTTGTTTACCCCCATTCTGCGGGAAAGACCCGCCGCCATTACAATACCCGTAATCATACACATGCTCCTTTCTTTCCTATGATAACCGTAAACCCTCGAAAGTCCATTATTTCGATATCTTCCTTGCACCGTATAATTTTTGTTTTTGAAGGCTTGTTACTAGATATGGGATTGAAAGACTATTTGCTAAAACTAAAGCACGATCTTGGACGTCCTGATCCTCACACTGGTTCAATAAAAGAATGATCTTTCCTTTTTCCGGTGTAGCCTTGAATAGACCTTTTTTATTGAGCACCAGTTTACGTAAAATATCCTCACTGATGATATCCCCTTTACTTGCTCCGGTTACGTCGGCAAAATGTTCTAGGCGATGTACGCTGGATTCCTCAACAGACTTGTCTAAAATTTTCATTCCAATGACGCCGATTAATAACGTGGTCTTTGACGGAATCACGGGTTCGCCTTCCTTTGGAGCTTTTATATTTTTTCCCCTTGCACCGTCCCCTTCAACCAGGATCCATGAAAATCTCTTTTTCTTCCATATTTCATCAAGGTCTTCCGGACTCACACCCCGAAGCTTACCCGCCGAATCTATCGTCCTCGCCCATATCACAATTTCTCCAGAATCAGAATTGGAGGTATACTCCCTATAATTATTTAAAAGTTCTTGTTTATCGCCTATGAATATCTGATCATAGTCTTTTCCTTCCGGATGATAAATCGCTGTGGTTGTGGTTACCAACACCCGTTTCCCTCTACTCTTTAACTCTTTAGCTAGGGTATACATGGTGCTGGTCTTTCCCCCGGCACCGACGATGGTTACGAATTCCCTGGAGTCTTGAAGTTGTGAAGAATCCATAATTCCCTCTAAAAATTTCATGCTCATTCTCCTTTTAAATACTTGGAACCCTTATGGGGACTAAGAATTTAAGCGTAGTTTACTACTTCCCTTTTAATACTGTATATTTTGAATATTATATCATACATACTTAGTATATTCCTTGTAAACAGCCAAAAAAAAGTCTATAGAAGAGGATCCTTCTAAAGACTTTTTTTATTACACTCTATATTGTTATTTATAAGATTAATCATCATCGGCAGAATCTTCCGCTTCAGCATCCACTAAAGCTTCCCACGAATAGTTGTTGGCAGAGTTCCAAAGAACCCACTCTTCTACCCCGGCATCATAACTTGCTTGAAT
>SKOH01000034.1 GCA_007120165.1 Clostridiales bacterium | reverse complement strand
CCTGGATAATGTAGTGGTGGAAGGGGAATATAAGGTCCCGGAAGACTTATACGCCATGTACGCCAAAATCGATGTGAACTGGGCCTGTTATCCCTATCAGGGTGAGAAGCCGGGAAACTGGTGCTGGGCGAAAACCACCCGGTTCTATGAATCCTGCTTTTTCGAAACCCCGATGATTACACAAAAAAAATCCCGAGACGCTCTTTTCACTGAGAAGTACGGTATAGGCATAGCAGTGAATTTAAAGGAGATGGAAAATGCCGCAGGTACCGTGGCAGCACTGGATAAGACCAGGATTAAAGAAATGACGGCATTGTTTTCAACTGTGCCGGAAAAGACGATTCAATATCAAGGGGAGCATCAAGAGCTGCTCCGTATGTTGTCTGCCGGGGTGTAAGTAATACCTCGGGAAAAATTGTATAAAGCAGGTGAGCCTTTGGAACAGTATCGACAAGCGGTAAGTAAATATATAACGGAGGGGCCGATCTTTTTTACGATCTTTCTCCTTCATTTCATTTTAGGACTTTTTCCCACCCAGGAAATGGTTTTTGTTGTCTGGGGAAGCCTGATTTTCTTCTCCTTATTAAAACCAGCCTACGGAATTGTGGGATGGGTGATGTTGTTGCCCTTGGAACAGTATGTTACACAGCAGACCGGGGTCAGCCCCTTTATCGGACACACCCTGATTTTACTTGCCGGGGTTCTGTGGGACGGGTTCCGGATTAAGAAATTCCGGATAAAAATCGAAAAGAGCAAAGCGACCCTTTGGGGCGCGGGCCTTCTTCTTATTCCAGCCGCTTTGGCAGGCTATAATGCCATGGACAACATCCGAGGGCTGATATCCGTTGGTTTATTGGTATGTATTTTTCTCGCAGTCGTTTATCATATAGGACAAAAACAATTGCCCGTTATAATCCTTTCCCTGGTGGGATCGAGCCTTTTAGGACTGCTGATATCCATTATAGGATTTGAAAACACCTGGCGGATCACAATTGACGGAAATGTACGGGTATTGTCCAATGCCATCGGCTTATCCATGGTGTTCGCCTTTGCGGTTTTACTGGGGGACCGGGTTACGGAAAGGCTGCCTGAGGACAGCGGGAAAAAACTGAAAACCCTTGCAGCTGTGGGCACCGTGTTCTTCGGCCTGCTTCTGATTACCACGGTTTCCAGAGGGGCTATTTTAGCCGTAGGCCTTTCCGCCTTTTCAATGATTTTTTTGAAGTTCATTTCCGTAAAAAACAAAAAAGAAAGTATAAAAAAAGGATTGTACAGCATACCGGTTATCGGGATATTTATTGTTGCGGTGAATTTTATTGAAAGACACTTTACCAGCGGGCATTTAGCAAGAAGACTGAATCTGGAGATGTTTGACAACATTCGCTTTGAAATATGGGGAGCGGCTCTGAATCAGTTAAGTCCCCTGCAGTGGCTGATCGGCACCGGCCCCGATAATTTCCGTCAATTGGCCAATCAAGGAGGGTATGATTACTATGCCCATTCTGTTTTTGTAGATACGCTGGTATCTTTCGGTGTTATCGGCCTGGGCCTTCTGGCATTGGTGTTGGCGGTTTGTTTATTAAATCATATTCTTCATAAAAATATTTTAGCGGTGGGAACAACCGTGTACCTGTTTCTTTCATTTGCCACCCACGGCAGCTTAAACTCCAAGTTTTTCTGGCTAACCCTGGCGGTGGTTTACGGCAGTTTCTATTTAGATAAAACCGATTTACATCATAAACTAATAAATAAGTTTTTTGTTTATCAAACAGAGCAATAAGCCATGAATAAACAAAGGGAGGTTAAGCCATGACGAAAGGTTTGAATATTCTGGTACTGTCCCATATGTATCCGAATAAAGCCCAGCCCTACTATGGGATGTTTGTTAAAGAACAGGTACGGGCCTTGAGGGAAGAAGGGAATCAAGTAAAAGTCATCAGTCCCGTCCCTTATGCACCCTTCCCGATCAACTTAACGAATAAAACGAGAAAAGCCCTGCCGTCGGTACCAAGACAGCGGGTACATGAAGGGGTGGAGGTTTATCATCCCCGAAGAATCTTATTTCCGAGCAATATTTTGTTTCATAAAAGCGGGGCGTTTTATTATGCTGCCATCAGAAATCTGGTTCAGGAAATACATAAGACGTTTAAATTTGATATCATCCAAGCCCATGTGGCCCTGCCCGACGGCTTTGCCGGGCTGGAATTGAAGGGGACGTATCAAGTCCCCTTGGTTACCACGATTCATGGAAGAGACGTTTACAAAACCGTTCATTACTCCGAAAAAGATGAAAAGGCCGTAAGAAAGGCTCTGAAAGGTTCAGACAAAATCATTACCGTAAGCAAAAGATTAAGGGAGCTGACAAAGCCCTACGTAAAAAATCAAAGCAAAATAGCGGTGATCGAAAACGGAGTGGACTTGACAAAGGTGAAGGCGAATAAAGGGCTGAACACCGGGCTTAAGGAAAAGTACAAAAACCATAGGGTGATTCTCTCCGTGGGTTATTTGATAGAACGGAAAGGCCATGAATATGTAATTAAATCCTTGAAGGGTTTGTTGAAAAAACACCGGGATTTAAAATACATCATTATCGGAGACGGCGGGGAAAAGGAAAAACTGCGGACCATGGTGAAGGACTTGGGCATTGAGGATGCGGTGGAGTTTAAAGGGTTAATGAGCCATGACGAGGTGCTGCAGCATATGGAAATATGTGATGTCTTCGCTATGCCCAGTTGGAATGAAGCTTTCGGAGTGGTTTATGCGGAAGCCATGGCCTGCGGAAAACCGGTGGTGGCTTGTAAAGGAGAAGGAATCGATGGAATTGTCGTGGATAAGGAAAATG
>SKOH01000048.1 GCA_007120165.1 Clostridiales bacterium | reverse complement strand
TGGCAGTATCCCTGTGATAGAAAAGAAGTAATGGAAGAAATAGAAAAAGGGAGGGTTTTTCTCCTTAAAAATGATGGAGAAATTATTGGTTCGTATTCAATTAAAAGTCTCAATACCTTTGATGTGATTCATTTAAATCAACCGGTAAAGTATTTATACCGGGTAATAATTGCGCCTAAATATCAGGGGAACAAAATAGGAGATCAGATTATACAACATCTGCGAGAGGAAAACCTGGAGGGAAAAGATATATACTTAGACTGCTGGGCTGGAAATGATAAATTAAAGAAGTTTTACACCGGAAACGGCTGTCGTTATCTTGGAGATTTTCCGGAAGAAGATTATTGGATAAGTGTATATCGTCTTTAAACGTTATGTCGTATTTATCGGAGGGAAAAATGAATCAAATGAATTTTACAGCGACTAATAAGAAAAACCAAAACGCAACAATATATCTTGTCACAGGTCCCTGCGGAGTGGGAAAATCTACTATAGCAAAAGAAATAGCAAAAAACGTGACACGCAGCGCTTTACTCGAAGGGGATAATATCTACCATATGGTGATCAGCGGGTACATTAAGCCCTGGGAAGATGATGGAGCGTATTTGGAATTATTTTGGGATAATGTCATCGCCCTTGCAGAAAATTTTTTAAAAAGAGGCATCACCGTTGTGATAGACTATATTATATATCCGGAAGATCTTAAAAAGGTCGTAAAAAGACTCAAAGCAAAACATGTAGAGATTAAATATACGGTATTGCTGGCAGATGAAAATACCCTGCTTAATCGGGATAACGAAAGAGATATAAACTGTCAAATGGGAGCGCGCTCAATTGAATTATTAAAGGAGTTTAAAAACTTGAATATAGACGACCAGTACATTCTTGATACCACAGGATTGAGTATTGAAGCGTGTATGCATAGGATTATGACGGATAAAAGATTCATCGTATAATATTTTCAAATCAACAAAGAGGAGAGGACCTTTATGAAAATCATCATATCACCGGCGAAGAAAATGAACACCGAAACCGATTCCTTAGAACCGACACAACTGCCGGACTTCATTAACGAAACGGAAGAAGTGGCAACCTATTTAAAAGGTTTGACCTATGAAGAGTTAAAGGCTATGTGGAAATGCAGTGACAAAATTGCTACAGAGAATTATGAGCGGATACAGAGGATGGATATTTACCGGAATTTAACTCCGGCCATCCTGGCCTTTGAAGGCATTCAATATCAGTATATGGCACCGGGCGTATTTGACACGGAGGAACTGGAATACATCCAACAGCATCTTCGTATTTTATCCGGATTTTACGGGGTAATCAGACCCTTTGACGGGGTGGTTCCCTACCGGTTGGAAATGGGCACCAAACTAAAAAAGCACCGGCTGAAATCCCTCTATGAATTTTGGAGTGACAAACTGGCAAGTAAGCTGACGACAGAGAGTGACTGCATCGTTAACTTAGCCTCGGCGGAGTACAGCAAATCCATTTCACGGCACTTAGGTCAAGATGTAAAATTTATCACCTGTGTGTTTGGAGAAATGGTTGGAGATAAGGTTGTGGAAAAAGGAACCTTAGCCAAAATGGCCAGAGGGGAAATGGTCCGTTTTATGGCGGAAAACAAGATTAAAAATGTAAAAGATATCCAAGGTTTTAATTATCTTAACTACGCTTTTTCCAGGGAACGGTCCGATTCAAACACCTACACCTTTATCAAACAAAAAGAAAAAGATTTTCAATTTACCCGTTGACAAAGGGAAAAAAGGTGGTTATACTCGTATATAAGATTTTAATAGAAGACCTTATCCAGAGCGGCGGAGGGACTGGCCCGATGAAACCCGGCAACCAGGAAGAAATTCCAAGGTGCTAAATCCAGCAGTGTATGATCACTGGAAGATGAGGAGAAATGCAGCTTATTTCTACCCATCTTTCGATGGGTATTTTTTTATCCCCAAAATTTCATAGTAACAACTCTTATCCAGAGCGGCGGAGGGACTGGCCCAATGAAGCCCGGCAACCAGGAAGAAATTCCAAGGTGCCAATTCCAGCAGTGACATGTCACTGAAAGATGAGACCGGTATTTTTGCTGCCCCTTATTCTTTTAGTGAATAAGGGGTTTTTGTTTGCCCACAATAAGTTGAGGAGGACATACACATGATTGAATTTCAGCGAATTTCGAAAACCTATCCCTCTAAGGATGGAGGGGTAGCAGCACTTAAAAATGTGAGTTTGATGGTAACTTCCCGGGAGATCTTCGGGGTCATCGGTTTAAGCGGGGCGGGGAAGTCCACACTGCTGCGACTGGTAAACGGCCTGGAAACCTTTGATGAAGGATCTTTAACCGTGGACGGAGTGGATTTAAAGACCTCGGGTAAAAAAGGCCTTCGAGACTTACGGCAGAATACCGGGATGATTTTTCAGCATTATCATCTGCTCCATCACCGGAACGTAGCGGGGAATATTGCTTTTCCCTTGGAGCTCCTGGGCTATAGGAAACCGGAAATTAATCAAAGGGTAGAGGAACTGCTGGGAATTGTGGATTTAAAAGAGAAAAAACACCACTACCCCGCAGTCCTCAGCGGAGGCCAGCGCCAGCGTGTAGCCATTGCCCGGGCCCTTGCCACGAATCCGAAGATTCTTCTTTGCGATGAAGCCACCTCCAGTTTGGATCCGATTACCGGAGGGGCTATTTTAACCCTTTTGGAAAAAATCAACCGGGAGTGTGGGGTGACCATTTTAATGATCAGTCATCAATTATCGGCGGTATCCAGGATTTGTCACCGGGTAGGGGTCCTGAAAGATGGAGAGCTGATTGAGCAGGGTGCCAAAGAACAGGTGCTGGGCTATCCGAGAGAGGCTTATACCAAACTGTTAATCGAATCCTCGGAAATTCATGGGAAACCCTTAGTGAAAAAGGAGGTTGTATAAATGGAACGACTGATTCAGCTACTGATTCCCGCCTTAGGAGAAACCTTGTATATGAGCATCCTGGCCACCTTATTCGGGGTAGTTTTCGGAACGATCCTCGGAGTGCTGCTGAAGGTCACGGAACGGGGCTATATCGCTCCGAATCCTGCCGCCCACCGGGTACTATCCTATATTGTAAACATCGGGAGATCCTTTCCCTTTGTGATACTAATGATTGCCATTATGCCCCTTACCCGGGTCGTGGCAGGCACCACCATTGGAACCGGCGCTGCGGTTGTACCCCTGAGTCTGGCCACCATCCCCTTTTTTGCCCGGGTGGTGGAAAGCGCCCTGGGAGATATTGAATACGGATTGGTGGAGGCTGCGCAGTCCATGGGGGCGACTAATGGGGAGATCATCCGAAAGGTACTGCTGCCGGAGAGTGTTCCCGCGCTGGTTCTTGGCATTACCATTACTTTCGTCAATGTGGTTGGATATTCGGCCATGGCCGGGGTTGTGGGAGGCGGTGGTTTGGGGGATCTTGCCATTCGCTATGGGTATCATCGTTTCGATCAGCAGGTAATGCTCAGTACCATTGTGGTCCTGGTGGTACTGGTAACCACCGTACAGTGGACCGGAAGCTTTGTTTCAAACACACTTAACAGGAGGAGAAGCTAATGAAAAACAGTAAAGGAAATGGTCAAAGAACTAACCACAAAACACAGAAAGGGGTGAAGTTTCGCAGTACCGATAATAAGAACCGGTCATTTAAGAAGGCCGTATATTTAGGATTGGTAATCATCATCAGTTGGGGAATTTTCATGGGTTGCAGCGCGGCCAAGGAAGGTGAAGGGGAGCTTACGGTACTGAAAGTTGGTGCCAGTCCGCTGCCCCATAGTGAAATTCTGGAGTTTGTAAAAGACGACTTAGAACAGGAAGGGTTTGCCTTGAAAATCGTTGAATTTACCGATTACGTTACACCGAATCTTTCATTGGATGCAAATGAGATTGACGCCAATTTCTTTCAGCACGGGCCTTATCTTTCAAGTTTCAACGAAGAGCACGGACTTAGCCTTCAAGGGATTTTCGAAGTCCATGTGGAGCCCTTGGGACTTTATTCAAAGGAGATCGACACCATTGAAGATCTAAAGGATGGCGCAGCCATTGCGATACCCAATGATCCCACCAATGGTGGACGGGCACTGCTGCTGCTGTCGGAATTTGGTCTGATCGATTTAGGTGACGAACCCAGCCTGCAGGTTGCCGTCGGAGATATTCAACGCAATCCGAAAAATTTGGAGTTTGTTGAATTGGAAGCTCCACAGCTCCCCCGGTCCCTGGAGGATGTGGACGCAGCAGTGATTAATACCAACTACGCTTTAGAGGCGGACCTGAATCCTAGCGATGACGCGTTGATTAGTGAAAATGAAAACTCACCCTATACCAATGTGATCGCCACAACCGAAGAGCTGCAGGACTCCGAAAAAATTCAAATCTTAATTGAGGTGCTTAGTCGGGAAAGGGTTGCAGAGTTTATTTGGGAGCAGTATGACGGTGCCGTGGTACCGGTGTTTTAGAAATAATTTTGAAAGATTTTTGTAAAAGCAGGAATAAAACCTTTCCATGGGGAATAGTATAAGGAGACGAACATACTTATTTTGAAATAAAGTACACCGTACATACTATTCCTTATTATGGAAAGGAGCATTTTATGAAACCGGATCAACAGTCTATAGAAAACAACGATATGAATGGGGGGAGCCCATCCCATAAAGAGGTAAAGGTTTTATTGGCAGTGGTTGCGGGAATTTTAACAATTCTAATCGGAGGAAGTTTTTTTCTAAACCGCAGCGATGGAGACGCCGGTCAAAAAGAGTCCATTGAAGACGCTTTACTGAAAACCAAGAGTCAAATGCTTCGGGAATACGACCCGTTACTGGTAAATGCTGTAGAACTGCATCACTTCGAAGAGATCTATCAAAGCAGAGGATATACTCATATAGACGTGGAAATTGCCCTGCCGAATCTGCAGGATGTGTATGATTATTATTTTGAACAGATGATAAAGCAGGAAGTCTGGACAGCTGAAGACCCCGAAAGGCATCTTCAGGAGATTTACCGTAAGGCCGTGGACCAAGCTAAAAGGACGGTGTATCCTCTTGAAAAGGCACTGCACCTTACAAAAGACGAGGGCAGATGGCAGGTACATAATCCGGAGATTTTTTATCTGGTGCTGCCCCATAATCCTACAGAGGAAATTGCGGAGGATTTTAAGCGGGTCTTGTCCCATATGACAGAACCCATGGAACTGGAAATAAAAGGGGAAGACAATCCCTTTTTTGATCAGATATTCGGAGAGCTTTTGGAGGAGAACTTTTTTCATCAAATCACCTTTGGGTGGAACCGGGACCGGGCAGGGAGAAACTACCGGCTGACCGCCACCGTCAATGAAGTTACGGAAATGCAGAATTTAGGAAGTTTTGAAGCCTTTCGACCCCACCGGAGAGAAATCAGCGATCAAGAATCCCTGGTGGAGGTGATTGAGAAAGTAGTAAAGGAAAAAGCGGAAGTTGAACGGAACATTCGGACTTTCGAGATTCGGGAGCATGAACAACCGAGAAGTGATCAGTGGGGTTACCGGCTGGTTTCCCGGGGAGGGAGCGTCGCCTATTTTCGTCAAATGATGGAGGCCGCCCAGTCCTTTTTTCAAGAGGAAGCCTTTTCCTTGGATCATTTAGCAAACCTTTATCTTACCACGTATCCCCGAGAAGAAGATCCCTGGCCAAGTCCCCTTAACAGGACAGATTATCATGAGCAGCAGGTAATGGCAAGAAGTGTGCAGGGGAATGAACGGCGAAAACTGATGGTGGAAGGGGGGCAGCTCCTGTATCGCATTTATGATTCCGGAACCTTGGAGGTTAAAGACGAAATCGTCATCGAAGAAGAAATTCAAAGGGAAAAGGTCATCACCGAGGATTTAGAGCCGAAACACTGGAATGAAATTCGAAGACAGGAGGACTATGATCTGATTTTTTATGGGGAGGGGCAAAAATACATTTACCGAGTGGAAGAGCAAGGGGAAGGACTCCGTAAGACCGAGCTTTCCGGAGACTATGGAAATTTTTCACAGCAGCAGATCTATTATCTTAACGACCGCCCTTATCATATTGGCCATCGGGGTCTCGGACGGGATCAGGAACTAAAGGAAATCCAGATCATTGATATGACCACGGAACAAATTTTTCTAGAACATAATGATGAAGATTTAATGGATGAAAACTATTACATTTCCACAAGCTTATTGGTAAACGAAGAGGAGAATGTCCTTCTGATTAATTACCGGGGACCGGAGGATTCGGTAAAAAAGATGATCGGGGACGATAATCTTCGATTCTATCAAGGGACCGATGAAGGCATGGAAGTAGAGGAGAGATTAACCGAAGCGCTTCGGGAGCTAGGTGTGATAAAGACCTTTGAAATAATGGATGAGTGGCGGATCTTCATCGAAAACTTCCAGCAGCAGCAGTGGGTTTTGGATCTTCGGGAAAAATCCGTGACGGCTTTGAATCCCCCGGTGACGGATCCGGCTTTTTTGGAAGGGCTTTTGGAGGAAGAGCGCCAAAGAGAGCAGGAAGAAAACCCTGATTTCAGTGAGCATCCCTACGAAATTTACGGAGAACATCAATACCGGTTTACCCCGATGGGAGAGGACATGTTTTTCGTGGAAGGATATTTTCATTCCACCTGGGGGGCATCGGTTTTTCAACGGGAGATTTGGGAAGTTCACAGGGGGGTATCCAGAAAACTGGGCATGACCACGGATCCCCAGGAAGGGACTTTACAGTACGCCTATGAGGATGAAGTGCTTATTTTAACTTCAGAGAACCGACTGATGGTGTTTGAACCGAATTGGGAAGGGCTGAAAAGCGCCTCCTTGGGAGAGCCCGTAAACTTCTCGGATCTCGGGGAGCATCCCGGCTTTACCCTGGTGGATAGTTACCAAAAACCCGATGAGCTGATGGAAAATCCGAATTTTTATATTTTTGGTCCACAACTGTCTTTCCGTGGTTATCATCATTTCCGATACCACCGGGAGACCGGAAATCTTTTTTACTCCAGCGATCGGGGAAGCGACCGGTATACCCGAGTACTGCTTCGGGATAAAGAAAAACAGCCCCTGATGCCCCTTTGGGATTATCAAGAGCTGAGTATCGACCCGGACTTCACGACCCTTTATTACCGGGACCATGAAAGTACAAAGGTTTATGATGTTGCGGCTTTTGTAAAGAGCCTGCAGCAGGTAAGCGCTCAACAGAATCAGTAAATTTCAGCAATCCGCTAAACCAATGCACTTTCCAATCCTGAGTCCGACACAAACATAATGCTTGCGGGAAGGTCGTTCATCAGACGGGTCATGGTCTCAAACTGGATGCCTTCGGGGGTCTGGGGCATGCCCATAATATGAATGTCGGTGCTCAGGTCGTGGAGGATGGCCATAAAAGACCCCACATAAACGGAAATTTCGGTATTAACCGGCAGTCTCGCATCGTCTACAAAGGCCCGTAGTGATTCTTCGGCCTCGGGAACCTTTGCCTCAACCGAGACCACCCGACTGAGGGTTACCTGAGCATTCCAGTTTTTGGACAGCTGCAGGGCGGAGAGCACCGCCAGGTTTTGATTCGGACTCTTATCCCTCAACCAAAGATGAATTTTTCGCTGCTGGCCCGTTCCGTATTTATTATGAAGATGCAGACACATCAGACCCATTTCCGTAGATTTGATGGAATCGAGCACATCCATTAACCGCTTTTGTTTAATCGGATCATCACTAAGGGTTAAAAATACCGTATTGGGTCCGAGGAACGTACTGGAGAGGGTTTTTAAGACCACACTGAAGTCCACTTCAAAAACCCCTTCTTCAACCAATACCTGTTGAGTAAAAAGATTCTCTTCCTTAAGGGGCAACAGCACCTGATCTACCCGCTCTTTGTTGACGGGCTTCTCATTGATGGACAGGTAATACAGTCTTCCGGAGGGGGAGATCAAAGCCTTGGTAAACTCGGTCAGTCGCTTGAAATCCTCCGGGGTTTCCACCGGGATCAGGATCGACGGTTTCCAAAGTTTCGGATGATAGGGCATACTGTAAGCTTTCTGTGCAGCCCATTCGGCAATGGAATAAAACACCCCGCCCCGTACATCCCCCCAGGGGGATTGAAACTTCTTACGTTGCAGCAAATAATATATCATTGCAATAACCAGTATTGTCACAGCTAAAAATACTTTGCTGATTAAAAACATTACGGCAATACAGCCGATAAAACCCACTACCGGAACTCCGGTATAGACCGCAAAACTGGGTCGAAAGCTGATAATGCCCGTAAGCTTTTCCACTAAAACCACCAGATTAATCATCGCATAGGTGGTAAGAAAAAACAGTGTCAGAAGACTGGCTAAGGCGTCCAGCGTTCCCGCCATTAAAACGACTACAGAAAATATCGAAGAGAGGATAATGGCATTTACCGGAGCTCCGGTTTTATCTTTTTTAGAGAAAAATTTGGAATATGGAACGGAGCGGTTTTCCGCCAGCGCTCCCAGGGTCCTTGGGGCACTGATTAGAGTGGAGAGGGCAGAAGAGAGAATGGCTCCCATAATTCCCATAATGACCAGGATGTTGGAAGCACTGAGTTCTAAAATAATCATTCCCCGACCGAGCAGTTCACTTTCCGGTGCTCGAAGACCAAAGAGGATCGCGATCCCGATATAAACGGCAAAACCGGTAAATACCGCGCCGAGGGTGCCGCGAATAATGCTTTTTCGGGGATCCTGCAGTTCTCCCGACATCGTAGCGCCGGTAAGGACTCCGGTAACCGCCGGAAAGAAAATCGCAAAGGTCGCCCAAAAGCCCGCCTGGGAGAAGGAGCCGATAAAGGGGTCCGACGCAACCCGCATGGAGGGACCGAACAGGAATAAAAAAATCGATAGAATTACGGCAAGCAGGATAACGTACTGCATCCGAAAGGCAATTTTTGTACTATAAACCGACAGTCCCGCAAGGATGGCCCAGGTAATAAACCCCACCAGCCAAATGGGATGGGTAGGAAAGTAAATCGCCCAAAGCTCCGTAAAACCGGTTATGTAAAAGGCCACGGAGATGGCCTGGGATAGATATAGAGGTATTCCGATGGCTCCCCCCATTTCCAAACCCAAAGACTGGCTTACGATAGAATAGGCACCCCCGGCTCCCACTTTAATATTGGTAAGCATCGAAGACATCGAAAAAGTAGTGGCAAGGGTTATAAAATGGGCAATGGAAATAATCCCCAATGCCCCGAGGATCCCTGCATTTCCCACAATCCAACCCAGCCTGAGATACATGATAACCCCAAGTATTGTAAGCAGGGTAGGTACGTAAACCCCTTCCATTGTTCGTAAACCTATCTCTTTATTTTTCATGCCCTCGCCTCATTTAACAGTTATTTTTTTGAAAATTTATTATTATTTCATTTTACATAATCTCCGAACAATTAGCAATCCAAACACGATATATTCTGATTGAAATTCGGCCGTTAACCTGAATGGATTTCGGGTATATAACAACTAGTGAGTAATAAAAAAATTAAAAGGAGGAGTATTATGCGATTCAAAGACAAAGTAGTTGTTATAACAGGAGCGGCAGGAGGCATCGGAACCGAAACTGCCAAGCGCTTTGCTTCCGAAGGCGCTAAAATTGTCTTGGTTGATTTGTATAAAGACACAGCGGAAGATACTGCAAAAGAGTTGGAACTGAAATCGGAGGATTATTTAGTGGTGGAAGCCGATGTTTCAAAGGAAGAAGACGTTGAGCGCTATGTCAAAGAAGCGAAGGAACGTTTTGGAAGCATTGACGTATTTTTCAACAACGCGGGCATTGAAGCCAAATACGAAAGCATTATGGAGACCGACAGCGACGCCATGAGTAAAGTCCTGGATATTAACCTGAAAGGGGTTTACTACGGTATGAAGCATGTCTTAAAAGTAATGACCGAGCAGGAATCCGGAAGCATTATCAATACTGCATCGGTTGCGGGGATGATCGGTTTTCCAAATATGGGTCCCTATGTGGCTTCAAAACATGCAGTAATCGGTCTTACCAAAACCGCTGCCATCGAAGTTGCGGAGAAAAAAGTAAGAGTTAACGCCGTATGCCCGGCCCCGGTGGATACCAGAATGATGGAGGATATTGAAGAGTCGGGAGGAATGGATTCCGAAGATTTTACTGCGGTAATCCCGATTGGCCGGTACGCAGAAGCCGAGGAAATCGCAGCCCTTGTGGCCTTTTTAGCCTCGGATGATGCCTCTTATATCACCGGCAGTGCCTATCCCATTGACGGCGCAATGACCGCCGGTTAATTGAGTAATAACTTTCGGTTTAAAAAGATTAATGCAAAGCACCTGCTGCCAGGTGCTTTTTTATGTTTATAGGATATTCATAAAGGGAATAATATAAGTAGTAAATTCGCTTACTATCTGTTAAAACCGTTACATACAAAATAAGGAGGTTTAGCCAATGAGTGATGTAGAAAAAAAAAGGGAAGTACGGGAGACGGAACCACCGACGGACACCATCAGACGTATAATTAATATCATCTTTACGTTAATCGGATTTTTACTGATTTTCCGTTTTGTATTTTTAATCCTGGGTGCCAATCCCGACAATCAGTTTGTGGATATTATCTACAGTGTTACGGCACCGATGGTCGCTATTTTCACAGGTATTTTTGAGGAACGGGATTTCGGACAGGGCGTACTGGAACCTGCCACGTTAATTGCTTTGGCAGTCCTGTTTATTATATCCTGGGCCCTGCAGTCTTTATTTGCAAGCCGCACCGTGCGACGGGAAGAGTACGTCGAAGAGGATC
>SKOH01000081.1 GCA_007120165.1 Clostridiales bacterium | reverse complement strand
TCACCGTATTGACCATGCCCCCCCGATTGCTTCTTGTGTTTTCCCTGAACATCGGATTTTCCTTTAATCGTTTCTCTATAGGGAACCTTTGCATCCTCCAGATCAAGATCCACACCAAATTTGTTTTTAAGCTTATTACTGATAATTTTTATATGGAGTTCTCCCTGTCCTCGTATCAACGTTTGTTTTGTTTCTTTATTCCGCTCGAATTTAAAGGACGGATCCTCTTCGAATAATCGTTGAAGACCGGCGCTGATTTTTTCTTCATCTCCGCGGGCTTTCGGCTTTATCGCTAAGGTGAGCTGGGGTTCGTCAAATTCAATGGGGCTGAATACCACAGGATGCTCTATACTGCAAAGCGTATCTCCGGTCGTTGTATATTGTAATTTTGAAACCGCCGCAATATCTCCCGCTCTTACCTCGGTTACTTCTGATTGTTCTTTTCCTCTAAGCAGGAAAGGCGTCCCCATTTTCTCTTTTTGGTCCTTGTTCGCATTCAGAACTTCCGTATCGGATTTTAAGGAGCCGGAAAAGACTTTAAAAAGTGTAATTTTCCCTAGATAGGGGTCTACAATCGTTTTGAATACTTGAGCGGAAAACGGCTCATCTACTTCAAATCCCCGTACCACTTCTTCTTTTGTTTCAGGGTTGATTCCTTCCTTCGGGGGCAGATCCTCAGCAGAAGGGGAGTAATCCACCAGCATATCCAGCAGTGTATGAATCCCGATATTTTTAACGGTGGAACCACAAATAACCGGAACAATATCTCCGGCAATTACACCGGTTCTAAGCCCTTTTTGAATTTCTTCTTCGGTAAATTCCTCTCCCTCAAAATACTTCTCCAATAACGCTTCATCACTTTCTGCTACGGATTCAATCAGCATCTCCCGTATGGATTCCGCCTCTTCCATCATATCCTTCGGAATTTCTTTTTCTATACAATCGCTACCGGTATACTCCCTGGCTATCATCTTCACGACATTGACATTCCCGATAAAGCTGTCATTTTCCCCTAAAGGAATTTGAAAGGGAGCTACTTTTTTACCGAATTTTTCCCGAAGCTCTTCCAATACTTTTTTAAAGTTCGCGTTTTCTTTGTCCATCTTATTAATAAATATAAAGGTCGGCCGGCTCTTTTCCATCGCATATTCCCATGCACTTTCAGTTCCAACTTCAATGCCTCCCGTTGCATCCACCATGATAAGCAGACTGCCCGCAACTTTACGGGCACTTTGTACTTCTCCGATAAAGTCAAAGTATCCCGGGGTATCCAAAAAGTTGATTTTATGATTTTGCCATTCTATAGGGATTAAAGAGGTGCTGATTGAGGTTTTTCGTGCGATTTCTTCTTTATCAAAATCCGAAGTTGTATTTCCGTCGTCTACATTACCGATCCGATTTTTTACTTTCGCACTGTAAAGAGCGGCTTCTGTTAAAGTCGTCTTCCCACTTCCACCGTGACCCAGTACCGCAACATTTCTGATTTCTTTTCCGTTATACACTCTCATAAACTTCCCTCCAGTTTAAGTTAGAATTTTTTGACTTACTATACTATTCTATATTTTTCTTATAATTCCTCTTTTTTCGAGGAAAAATATAGATTTTTTTTATTTCCAGGCCCTATTATTTTAAAATATGTTATAATAGATTTTGAACAATTCAAAAAAAATCACAAGGAGGCTTTTTATGACTATAGAATTTCGTCCTCAAATTAAAGATTTACAAGCTTATAAACCCGGGAAACCTATTGAAGACGTGAAACGGGAATACGGTTTAGAACGGGTAATCAAACTGGCGTCTAATGAAAACCCCCTGGGTTGTTCTGAAAAAGCGAAACAGGCTATTCAAGATGCACTGAATCACTTAAATATCTATCCCGATGGCAATACTACCGAACTTAAGGATGCCATTGCAAAAAAATTCAATATAAAAACCACTCAGGTATTACCGAGCAGCGGTTCTGATGAAATGGTGGATCAGATCTCTAAAACCTTTATTCAGCAGGGCGACGAGGTGATCATGGCAGATATCACTTTCCCCCGCTATATCAGCACATGCAAAATGATGGGTGGCGTCCCGGTGGTAGTACCTCTTAAGGACCATACCTATGACCTGGATGGGATGAAAGAAAAAATCAATGACAAAACCCGTTTAATTTGGTTATGCAACCCCAATAACCCTACAGGCACCATGTTTACAAAGGATGTTTTAGACGAATTTTTACAAAGTGTTCCAAAGAACATTGTAGTGGTTTACGATGAAGCCTATCAGGAGTACGTAACCCGGGATGATTATCCAAAGGATGCTTTAAACTATTTGCCGAATTATCCAAATCTGATTATTATGAGGACTTTTTCCAAGGCCTATGGTCTCGCGGCTCTGCGTGTGGGCTATACTGTTGCCTCAGAAGAAATCATTGATCATATCAATCGAATCCGGGGACCTTTTAATGTAAATACCCTTGCCCAGGTTGCGGCTATTGCAGCGTTAGGAGACGAAGAGTTTTTGAAACGGAGCTATGATGTAAACAAGGAAGGAAAGCGTTATCTTTACAAGGTGTTCGATGAGCTGGGACTGGAGTATGCTCCCTCAGAGACAAACCATATACTGGTGGATGTGAAAAAAGATGCTCAGGAAATCTTTGTGGACCTGCAAAAAAAAGGCGTAATTGTTCGTCCTATTTACGGAACCTTTATTCGTGTGTCCATCGGCACCATGGAGGAAAATATAACTTTTGTAGAAAAATTCCAAGAAGTGTTATAAAAGTTCAAGTCAGAAACAGGACCCCCGAAACCATCTACAATGGCCTCGGGGGTCCTGTTTTTATGCATCCCGCCTACTTGGGATTAACTCTCATATTTTTCCAAACCGTCGTATAGCATGCGATAATACTTGCGTTTAAATCCCATTTTTTCATAAAGCTTAATGGCATTTTCATTCTCCACATCCACGTGGAGTGAAAGATTCCCTTCAGCAAGCTCAATTGCTCTTTGCATCAGTTGGGTGCCGATCCCTTTTCCTTTAATCTCTACCTTTGTGGCAATATAAGACAGATGGTATTTGGGGAAGAAATCCTCAAAACTGGTTTTAGATAAAACGCAAATACCTGCCAGCTCATCATCAAAATACGCAGTTAATACAAAACCTCGTTCCAGGGCATTATCAAAGGCTTCCTGGATCTCCACCAACGGGTCTGAATACTGAATGAGCCAACTGTCCAGCAATCCTAAAAACTCATTATAGGGCAGCGGCAAGGTTTTTTTATTCACTTCCCGAATATCCAAATCCACCTTCCCGTCTTTTAATATCAATACATGGGTGCCGTTTTCCAACTTTCCTTCTTCATGGGTTTTCATAAACGCTGCAATAGGATAGGAGTTTTCCGTTGAAATATGAATATTCTCCAAGGCCTGAAACTCTTTTTTATAATGAAGAAGCTCATCATCGGTGATCGATATCACCCCTCCCTTTGTATCATACACAGCGTTTAATGCCTCCTGGGCATTGGCGTCAATTTGGTTCAATAAATTTTTATTGTATTTACTCTCGGAAATGTCTTCTTCCCGAACTTTTATTATTTCTTTACTGCCTTTTTTAAAGGATTCTACAATGGGGTTTCCTTCACTGGTACTGCAGGCATAGAGTTTTGGCAAGTGTTCGATTTCTTCGTTGATCCAGGATTGTTTTAAACCCGAGTACAGACCGGATATGGAAAACCCTTCTCCGGTTTGTGAAAAGAAGGATGTAGGATCCTTTTTTAAACGGGTGTTGATTTCACTGGCAAGATAAGAGAAACTGTAGAGATATAAAATATTATTCGTCATACCGGGATTGGCATTATAACAACCATTTTCTTCAGCATAATCGTTGCTTTTTTCAATACAGTCCATTTCATTTTCTCCCACTTGATGAATCTCGATTTTCTCATTTCCAATAATTAATGGATCTTTAGAGAACTGAGAGTTCTTCGGTGCAAATAATACCAGATTCACATCAAAATATTTAGAGAGATAGGCTAAGGAATAAAGAAGTCTTCCGCTGTTGCCTAAACAAATATTCTTTTGCCCCTTAGATAAAGCGTCCCTTACTATTAGATAAGCTAAACGGTCTTCCAGGTGACCGGAAGGGTTATTTCCTTCGAGCTTTAAATAGATTTTTCGTATTCCAAGTTTTTCTTCAAGGTTTTTAGCTCTGATTAATGGGGTTCTGCCCACATAGGTTCGTGACATTGTGCTTGCCATTGGTATGCCTCCTTGATGTTTGATTTGCTGAATTTACTCTAATCTAATATATACCCGGTTTTCAAAGCCTGAAACAGACCGGTTCTTCCCAACTGCCGCGACTGCTGTTTCCTAGTTCTCCGGGTGGTGGGGGTTTACTGGGGATTCTTTTTTGTGCACCAGAAAGTCCAGTTCTCCGGTATATTCGGGAATCTTTGCAATAATTTGATCATCCGCAGTAAATACCACTTTCCTTCCCCAGAGCTTTTTAATTCCGGTGCGAATAAACCGCACACGAATCTTATCGCCGGAGGCTATTTCAAATTCCTCAGTCATGTCAATCCAGGTAACGTCCTTAATAAGCACTTTCTTTTTCCCCAAAGCCTCTCCGGTTTTACCATCGAAGCTTTTAATGTGTTTGCGATTGATGGCAAAGAAAAGGATAAGGGCCAGTAACGCCAACATGATAAAAAAGAGAAATAATAAGGTACTACGGTTTCCATTCTGCTCTCCCCGGCCCGTCTCTCCAGGAATTTCTTCCGGTACTGCACCAACCCGTATTTCCTGGGCACTATCATTTTCCGCTAAAACCGCTCCTGCACCATCATTTTCCAGTACTAAACTGACGACAAATCTATCATTAGTGCTGTCAATCGATATCTCTTTAAGGGCTTTTGTCGGCTCATTTTGGGAGGCCTGATAGCTTAAGGTGTAGACGCCATAGGGCAGATTGTCAAATAGAAAATCCCCATTGCTGTTGGTGTAGGTTGCGTAATTCCCCAAGTTTACCCGGATATCCCCTAAGGATTCGCCATCCTTTGTCTTAAAGGTCCCGACTACCTGACCGGTAGAATTGTTTTCCTGGGTCCCCTCTGAGGGGAGCGCCTCATTTACTTCTTCCGTCTTGGTATTATCAAATCCAATGAGGTTTGTGAGTTTCTCGATGGAGTCTCCAATTCTTTCCGACCCTCTCCCAATGGAATCCGTCAGCTCTTCTACCCGTTCTTTTGTATTTTCCAGTATATTGAAATTTTCCCCAGAAAATAAATCCGTAACCTTTTCTATTACCATATAGGTTTCTGTCTCTTTTGGATATTCCTCTTCCAAGGCACTGCTGTATCCAATAAGGGATATTAATAAAACCATCGTTACTGCGAACAGTCTTTTTATTTTAATCAACCTTTCCTTCATCATTTTCTCTTCCTTTCAAACTATTATGCTTCACAATAATTAACAAAATATTACCATTAAGTCTTGTTATATTATACAACACTTTTTCTATAACGAAACCCTAAATCTCTTTTTTGTTTCTCAGATGTTATTTTTGCCCTGAGGTATATATATTAACCAAATTCTACGCTTAATCATTCCTGCGGGCCAAAGAAATACTTTTAGATTTTAATATTAATTAATTTATTTTGTGTAGTATTTATAAATCAACCTTTCGCTGTCTTGTTTGTTTCCTCTATAGCCCCTATAATATAGTTAGCGAAGGATTAAGAAAACGGGTTTTCAATTTGAGCCGCAACGGACATTGCCGACCCAGATAAAGGAAGTGAGAATTCATGTTGAATAATTATGAACCTATAAAAGTTTATAAAGGAAATATCGTATACAGCCCTTCCATTAACCGCTTAACGACTTTGGAAAACGGCTACATTGTAGTAAATAAGGAGGAGGTTATCGGCACTTACCAAGACCTTCCTGCAGAATACCAAAACTGTGAGCTCCGGGACTTTGGTGACCGACTGATCCTTCCGGGATTTGTAGATTTGCATTTTCATGCCCCTCAATTTGCTAATAGAGGCCTTGGACTCGATAAAGAACTGCTTCCCTGGCTGGAGGAATATACCTTTCCTGAAGAGAGCAAATTCAAAGATCTTTCCTATGCCAAGAAAATCTATCCTCAGGTAGTGCATGCCCTTTGGAAAAACGGAACCACCCGTTCTGTAATTTTCGCATCGGTCCATAAAGACAGTACCAAACTTCTTTTAGACCTGTTTATCGATTCGGGTTTAGGAGCTTTTGTAGGTAAAGTGAATATGGATCAAAACTGTCCGGATTTTATTGTGGAGGATTCGAACCAGTCTCTATCTGAAACCTTGGAAATTATCCAGGAGTACAGCAAAAAATCAACCCTGGTGCAGCCGATATTAACCCCCCGATTTGTACCTACCTGTTCCATTCCCCTTATGGAAAAGCTCGGGGCTTTTGCTATGGATCACAACATCCACATCCAGTCTCATATTTCTGAAAATCAGGGGGAAGTGGATTGGGTAAAGGAACTGCATCCGGAGTCCCTTGATTATGCCAGTATCTATCATCAATATGGACTCTTCGGTCATCAACCCACGATTATGGCCCACTGCGTATTCAATACTGACCAGGAAATCGACCTTATGGCAAAATCCGGGGTTTATGCCGCCCACTGCCCCCATGCAAATTATAACCTAGCCAGCGGGATTATGCCGGTACGTTCCTTTTTGGAAAAAGGGGTTTCCGTAGGCTTAGGCAGCGATGTGGGAGCAGGCCACCAGGTATCCATCCCCAAAGTTATGACTGCGGCAGTCCAGGCTTCAAAAATCAAATGGTTAGAATCAGGAAAAACCTTAGAGCCGTTGAAGTTGTCAGAAGTTTTTTATCTGGGCACGAAAGGCGGAGGGAAATTTTTCGGAAAAGTCGGCAGTTTCGAACCGGCATATGCCTTTGACGCTCTGGTAATAGATGATCAGGACCTGGGAACCATAGATATCTCTTTGACTGAACGATTGGAACGGTACTTATACATTGGTGATGACCGGCATATATTAAAACGATTTGTGGCGGGTAAAGAAGTCTTTGAACCGAAAAAACTCCCTGGGATTTAGGGAGTTTTTTTAATACTACACATTCAATAACGGCCTAAAAGTTTATTTTTTGACTTCCAAATCTACAAAACCAAATTTTAATACATCAAACAGACCTAAGTCCGTCAGTTTTATTTCCGGTATAACCGGCAGGGCTAGAAAGGACAGCGTCATAAAAGGATCAATTTTATCACTCACTTTCAGTTGATTGTAGGCTATATCCACCATGGATTTGAACTTCTTATTCACATTCTCCATAGACTCTTCCGACATCAGGCCTGCTATCGGGAGAGAAAGACTTGCTAAAATTTTTCCTTCCGATACAATAGCGATCCCTCCATCAATATCTCCCACTTCTTTAATCGCCGCCAACATATCCTCATCCCGATCTCCAAGGACAATTAAATTATGGGAATCATGGGCAATCGTAAGGGCAATGGCTCCATTTTGAAGACCGAAATCTTTAACCAGACCCAGTCCCACACTTCCTCTTTTATGGTGACGTTCAATGACTGCCATTTTTAGTAGTGGCTCACCTTTTTCAGAAAAATACTTGCGGCCTTCACATTGAACATGCAGATTTTCCTTTTTAGTCAACAGACTGTGGGGTAATACTTTAATTGCTCTGATCTCTTTTCCCGCTACGTCCAGCTCCAGATCCTTTAAAGAGACATTATGCAAATTGACACTGTTTTTTACCCACCTTGTATCTGCCCGTTCCTTCGGCAGATTCCTCAGCAGTTCCTGAACTCTTTGTCCATTTTTGTAAACAGAATGAATTTTAAAAGTTTCCAGCTCCTCAAGCACTACAAAATCCGCCCACCTGCCCGGAGCAATCGCTCCTACTTTGTCTAACCCATAGCACTCCGAAGCGTTTAACGTCGCCATTTGAATAGCAGTAATCGGATCAAGACCCAATTTGATGGCACGACGTACATTGTTATCGATATGCCCCTCTTGAAGCAGATCATCAGGATGGCGGTCGTCCGTACAAAATAGACATCGACGGGCGTTTTCTTTTGTAACCCCTTTGATTAACCCTTCTAGATTTCTTGCAGCGGAGCCTTGGCGGATGAGAACATACATACCCAGCCGCAGTCGATTTTTCATCTCCTCCACCGTAGAACATTCATGTTCTGTCCGCACCCCGGCCATACGATAGGCGTTCAGTTCATGCTCCTTTATTTCCGGGCCGTGACCGTCGATGACCTTGTCTTTCGCCACCATGACCTTATCCAGAATATCCTCTCTGCCTGCGATGACGCCGGGATAATCCATCAATTCTCCCAGGCCCAGTACATCCTCCCGGTCAATCAATGTACTTAAATCATCAGCCAGCAACTCTGCTCCGGAATTCTCAAACTCTGTAGCAGGAACACAGGAGGGCAGCACAAAATAAAAATTCATCGGCAGATCTTTACTCGAATCCATCATATAACGGATCCCTTCCAACCCTCTTACATTGGCAATTTCATGGGGATCAGCCACTATGCTGGTGGTCCCCCGGGGCAGGACCACATTCATAAATTCCCGAGGGGAGACCATAGAGGATTCGATATGCACATGACCATCGATCAGTCCCGGAGCCAGATACTTTCCCTTTAAATCGATCTCTTTCTCTCCGGAATACTTGCCAATGCCCACAATGACCCCATCAACAACTGCCACATCCCCTTTAATGATCTCGGAGGTAAATACGTTAACAATTTGCCCATTCTTAAAAACCACAGAAGCTTTGATGCGTCCTGCCGCCGTATCAATCTGTTTTTTCAGTTTCTTTTTCTTCTCCAAGTCCTCCCCTCCAATCACTATCCCACCTCCTTGATGGCTTTTAATAATTTCTCCGGAGTTACAGGGATCTCTGTTATGCGGACCCCCACCGCATCATAAATGGCATTTAATATTGCCGGGGCAACAGGGATCATTACCGGCTCTCCAATTCCCTTAGCACCAAAGGGGGCAGAAGATTCCGGGTCCTCCACGATGATTTTTTTTACCTCCACGGCATCCAGGGCTGTGGGGATTAAGTATTTTGTAAAGTTATGATGTTTTATTTCTCCCTTTACAATGTTTAAGTCCTCCAACAGTGCATATCCCTGGGCCATAGCAAACCCTCCGTCCATCTGCCCTTCAATAAGTTTCGGGTTCACAGCCCGTCCCACATCCTGGACCAGTATGGCATTGGTAATATCAAGCCCTCCGGTTTCCGTATCAATTTCCACTTCCACACCGCAGGCACCAAAGGTATAGGGCCAATAAGGATTTCCTTCTCCGGTTTCTTCGTTCATTTCTGTGGTAACGGCTTGAAAAACCTCTTCAATTTCCAATTCTTTTAAATCACAGCTGCCGGCTATCTGTTTAAAAGATATCTGTTTCGAAGGGTCAGCTTTTTGATAAATGTGGTGATCATTAAAAATCAGCGTTTGTTCTTTATTTAAGTTTAAAATCTCTCTGGCTTTGTTCTCCAGGATTTTTTTTAAGGATTCACTGGTCAATTTCATAGCATTTCCTGTATTATAAGTCTGCCTGCTGGCCGCACAGGTCCCGGCGTCCAATGTGGTTTTCGTGTCTTCATGATCGAAAATCACATCCTTGGTTGAGATTCCCAGGATTTCCGCAGGGATCTGGGCCAAAGCGGTCTTTGCTCCCTGCCCTACTTCGCAGGCTCCGGAATATATGGTGAACCGACCGGTATGATCAATTTTTGCCTTCGCCCGGGAAACGTCCGGGTAGCCGTTCCCATATCCCGTTCCATAAAACATTATACCGATTCCTTTACCGGATTTTTTCATTCCAGAACCCCTCCTTTTTCAGCTGTTGCGCTTTTAAATCTTCCAGGTAGTTTATATCCTTATCCGGAAGGGGTTTTTCATTCATTGCGGCTTCCAGGGCATCTAGACATCTGCCCAGGGGCACACTTTCCTTTAAAACTTGTTCCGTAGCCGTTTTGGAACCCAAGGAAAACAGATTTTTTCTTCGGATGGTAAAGGGATCCATCCCCAGTTTTTCAGCTATTCGGTCCATTTGCTGTTCATGGGCTATTGGGGGCTGGGTTGCACCAAAGCCCCTCATGGCACCGGAAAAGGGATTGTTTGTATATACTGCATAAGAGTCTACCCATACGTTGGGAATTTCATAGGGTCCGGTAATATGAACCCCGGCTTTTCGAAGGACATTGACCGCCCAGGAAGCATAAGCTCCAGTATCTCCCACAATTCGAGCCTTCAATGCCAGCAGCTTACCATCTTTATCCGCTGCGGTTTTACAGTGCATCGTAATTGGGTGACGCTTGCAGTGAGCCAAAAACGACTCTTTTCGATCGTATACCATTTTCACCGGCCGTTGAAACTTCTTAGCCGCTACTGCGAGATGAATTTGAAGGGTCAGATCCTCTCTTCCCCCAAAGGCCCCACCCACAGCGGGATTTATAATTCGAACCTGCTCTTCCTCCAGGCCTAGGGCTCCTGCAATATCGATACGGTCAAAATGAGGGTACTGGGTAGCCGCAACTACGGTAAGGGTTCCGTCTTCCTCTTCATAGGCAATCCCCGCTTCCGGCTGCAGAAATGCATGATCTACCGCTCCGGTGTAATAGGTATCTTCAACGATTACTGCGGCTTCTTCAAAAGCCTTTTCCACATCCCCTCTTCGTATTTTAAAATGAAAGACGGTATTGTCCACCCCGTGAATTTTGGGCGCATCTTCTTTCATGGCCTCTTCCGGATCAAATACCGCTTCTAAGTCTTCATAGACAACTTCAATACTTTCTAAGGCTTTCGATGCGATTCTTTCACTTTCCGCGATGACCACGGCCATAGGGTCTCCGATTCGCCGAACTTTACTTTCACAGAGCGCTTCATGATCTTTAAAAAGCACACCGTGGCAGTTCTTCCCGGGGATATCTTCAGCCGTAAGGACCCCTACGACCCCCTCTATACTTTCCGCTTTTTTCGTATCTATTGTAAAATTTGCATGGGCCTTAATCGATCTTAAGGTTTTGCCATACAGCATATTATCCATTTCTAAATCCGCCGGATATTTCGCTCCGCCGGTCACCTTGGTGTGTCCGTCTACCCGTAAAACATTTTCACCTATTACTTTAAAAGCCATAACTTCACTCCTTTCTTCATGACTACTGCTCAGGATTACGCATTCTATCCGATGCCAAGGCTACCGCCTCTACAATTTTTTCATAGCCCGTACAGCGGCAAAGATTTCCCGATATACCCCGCCTAATTTCCTGTTTAGAGGGGGTAGGATTTTTCAATAAAAGAGCCTTTGCTGAAAGGATCATTCCCGGTGTACAAAAACCACACTGTACAGCTCCTGTATCGATAAAGGCCTGTTGGATCGGATCCAGCCCTCCGTCTTTTCCTACACCTTCAATGGTAATAACCTCCCGATCAGCTGCCTGAAAAGCCATAATCATACAGGCGTTAACGAGCTTCCCGTCCAATAGCACACTGCAAACTCCACATTCCCCTTCACCGCAGCCTTCTTTTGTACCGGTTAAATGAAATCCCTCTCGGATTACATCCAACAGGCGTTCATTTTCATCAATTTCGATTTGTCTCTCAGTTCCGTTGATCTTCATATTGATGGTTTTCATTTTATCCCCTCTTTCGATTTCTCGATCCTATCCATGAAATACGACATTTAGTTAACTTCCAAGGAATTCTGCGTTTCCCGTTAAATAAGTGCGCGTTTAATGCTCTTTTCCAAGGCGCTGTTAAAAACGCCTCGGATTGCCTCTTCTTTAAAAGCAACGCCGCTACGTCCTTTGAGCCGGTGGTTGATTACGTCTTTAAAAGCTCGCTGGGCTTTTTCTTTGAGTTCAGCGGTGAGCTTTTCGCCCTTTAAAATCTTTTCTACTTCCCGTTCCCGAAGGCTGTTAGGACCTAAGGATCCGTTGGCGATGCGGATATCTTGGACAATCAAGTCCTGATCCAACTCTATAAAAACCGCTGTGCAAATTTTTGATATGGCCAGTGCTTTTCTCGGCCCAAGTTTTTCAAAGCCCAGTCCCTGGGCGTGATTGATTTGTTCAAATTCCACATAGTATAAAAACTCTCCCACCGCCAGGTCAACTTTGCCCTTTCCCATAAAAAAATCTTCCAGGTTCATCTTTCTAAGGCCCTCCTTACTTTGAAGAACCACCTTGGCATTCAGGGCCAGCAGGGGGGGCACGATGTCTGCTGCAGGAGAGGCATTGCAAATATTCCCTCCGATTGTGCCTGCATTTCGAATTTGAGGGGAACCGACTTCCATGGCCCCTTCTTTTAACCCTTTTATTCTTCCTTCAAACAAATTATGATCTTCAATTTCACTAAAAGTTGTTCCGGCTCCGATCTGTATTTTCCCTTCAACTTCACGAATGAATTGCATCTCCTTTATAGCGGATACATCAATGAGAACCTTCGTATTTATTGCTCCGTCTATAAGTTTGACCACTACATCGGTGCCGCCGGCAATGATTTTGCCCTCAGTTCCCGATTCTTCCATAGCCTCCAGTAAAGAATTGATGGACTTGGGGTTATAGGTTTTTTCAATATTATACATTGGAAATACCTCCTTATTTAAAACTTCTTGAGTCAGTATTATTAGCTTCTGGTAATATTCAGATCTATTATACTATTTTGACACTTTTTCCGTGTTTTTTATACATGAAATTTTCCGAAGTTCCCGAAATATCCTTTTTTTATACCCGATGAATTTGTGTATTATTCACAAATATAATTTATCTCCATTCTTTTAAGCCTCTGCTTAGTAAGATTCATTATTTTGGAATATAATAAAACCTCCGTGCTGATTTCTTAGCACGGAGGTCATCACCTTAGGTCGGATACAGTTTTATTTACGGTAATTTATCTTTTATTTAATAATTAACACCAGGTTTCTTGATTGTTAAATAAGAAAACTGAGAACAAAAATCACTACTAATACATAGGCAATAGGCGATACCTGTTTGGCTTTCCCGGTTAACATTTTCAGTAAAACATAAGAAGTAAGACCGAATATGATCCCTTCTGCAATACTGTAAGAAAGGGGCATCATGATGATCGCCAAGAAAACCGGAATTGCTTCCGTATAATCTGACAGATCAATCTTTTGAATCGGACTCATCATAAACAGTCCAACTAACACTAGGGCAGGGGCCGTAGCGGCTCCCGGTACAATTAAGAATATTGGTGAAAGCAGTAAAGCAACTGCAAACATTCCGGCAGTTGATAACGCCGTAAGTCCAGTTCTTCCACCTTCAGCAACTCCTGCTGCACTCTCTACATAAGTGGTTACAGTACTGGTTCCTAAACAGGCACCGGCGGTAGTACCGATAGCATCTGCAAATAACGCTTGCTTCGCCTTCGGAAGGGATCCGTCTTCCCGTAAGATGTTGGTCTTTGAAGCAACACCCACAAGGGTTCCGATGGTATCGAGCATATCAACAATTAAAAACGTTACTAATACCACAACCATATCCCATGTGAAGATTTCACTAAAACCTACAAATTGAAAAGCAATCGGTCGTAAGGATGGCGGTGCACTGAAAATTCTTTCAGGTAAGGAAGTTACGCCAAGAGGGATGCTGATAGCGGTAGCAAAAAGAATTCCAAGGAGTAAGGCCCCTTTAACGTTTTTAATTAGTAATACACCGGTAACAATAATACCAATAATTGCAACAATGGCCGGTGCACTGGTCATATCTCCAAGGGTTACTGAAGTCGCTTCATAAGGAACAATGATTCCTGCCCCCTGAAGTCCGATAAATGCAATAAACAGTCCAATACCAACAGAGATCGCATGTTTAAGATTAATTGGAATCGCATCCACAATTTTATCCCGAACATTGAAAAAGGTTAATATAATGAAAATGATTCCTTCAATAAGAACTGCAGTTAACGCAAATTGGAAGGAATATCCCATTCCTAAAACCACCGTAAAGGCAAAAAATGCGTTGAGTCCCATCCCCGGTGCCAGGGCAAAGGGATAATTCGCATAAAAGGCCATTACTAAAGTGGCAATAATGGATGAAACAGCCGTCGCAGTAAATACCGCTCCGAAGTCCATACCTGCTGCTGATAGGATATCAGGGTTTACAACTAATATGTAAGCCATGGTCATAAAGGTAGTGATCCCTGCTAAAACTTCGGTTTTAACATTGGTACCGTGTTCCTTTAACTTAAAAGTTTTTTCGAAAAATCCATTATTCATATTCTGATTTTTACTCAAATTTGTTGCCTCCTCTATCTGATTTTGATATTGATCTGGGACAAACTTGATTCTGAAAATTCTAACTGTATCCTCCTTTCTGAATATTTAAGGTGATAAAAAAGTTGAAGCTATAGTATTATAATACATTTTTGCTACAGCTTCAACTGGTTCTCCATACTTCTACCATCATACTACATATATATTTCCGAGTATAATGTAAAACATTCACAATATTGTTTGTTTCATCTTCCAATTATTAATATACTTCTGATAAAATTATACAATCGGATCTAAAATTTTAAAGTTATTCACGTCAATGATTCCCTGGTCCGTAAGTTTCCATTTCGGACTTGTGGAAAGGGCTAAAAAGGACAGATGCATAAAGGGTGCATGGACCTTCCCGCCTAACTGCTCATTGACGATGTTTTCTAATTCAGCGTATCGCTCACTTACCTCATGACCGGCTAATTCGTCGGTGATTAAACCGCCCACAGGAAGTCTCAGTTCCTGAATCACCCGACCCCGATTAACAACGGCAATGCCGCCTTCCATTTCAATTACCCGGTTAATGGCCTCGGCCATATCTTTTAAATTTGTTCCAACCGCAATGATATTATGGGTATCATGGGCAATACTTTCCGCAAATGCTCCCTGTTTGAGTCCAAAACCCTTCACGAAAGCCCGTCCGATACCGCCGTTTCTTCCGTAGCGTTCAACGCATACCATATGAAGGATGTCCCCTTGCAGGTCCGCTTGGGCAATACCTTGTTTGACCTTTACCGGTTCTTCAAAACTGTCACTCAGGTTTTGATCCGGAATCAGTCCAATTACTCTAGCGGTGGCTTCATTGCCTTCCGTCTTAATACCTAAGTCCGCTTCTTGAATCGGTGCGACTTTTACCGAGTGCTTTACTTCATCGGGATATGTGTATTTTGGAAGTTCCTCCAGCATCTTACCCTCATAAGCCATCAGCTTTCCTTTAACATATACGGCCTCCACCGTCATTTCCTGCAGATCGTCAATAATTGCGATATCCGCTCGTTTTCCCGGAGCGAGGATTCCCACATCATCCAGTCCAAAATACGTTGCAGGGTTAATGGTCACCATTTGAATAGCCTCTATCGGGTCAACCCCTTCTTTAATGGTCCGTTTAACGATTTCATTCATATGTCCCAGTTTTTCCAGGTCCTCTGCAACCATATCATCAGTAGCAAGGATACATCTTCTGGAATCCAGTCCTTCTTCGGTAACGGCTCGGATACATTCCGCCATATTCCGTTGAGTTGAGCCTTCCCGCATGAAAACATACACTCCTTGACGCAGTTTTTCTATACATTCTTCCTTTGTAGTGGTTTCGTGACAGGAACACTCTCCAGCGGTTGAAATAATGTGGGCCGATAATTCATTTCCGAAGAGCTCCGGTGCGTTTCCATCCACAACCTTTCCAATGCTGCGGGCATAAGCAGTGGACGCAAGCAGGTCTGTAACCACTTCCGGGGTATTACGATATACGTGCTTTACATTACTAAAACCTTGAAGCTCTCCGATCCCAATGATGTTTTGATAGTTCAACAAGTCCGGCATATCCTTGGAGGTGATATCATAAGCTGCAGTTTCCAGCCCCGGTGAATCCGGTGTTAACGCAGGCACTACTAATTTGACGTTATTGGGTACATGAGCGGCTTCATCTGCCATAGCCTTCATACCAATAGGTCCCAGAGCATTTCCAATTTCATGGGGATCTGCGATCAGTGTCGTGGTTCCCGATGGGATTGAAAATCTGGAAAACTCCGTGATTGTCAGCATACTGCTTTCAAAGTGCATATGGGAGTCCATAAAACCCGGCGCGATGAACCGCCCCGATACATCAACCACAAGCGTATCCGGACCGATGAGTTTTGAAGCATCCCCCACGTTCAATATATAATCGCCTTTAATGGAGACATCTGCCACATAGGCTTCCCGGGTTAATACATTGATGAAATTCCCCCCGCTCAGCACTACATCGGCAAAGTCATGATCTGACATTAATACATCAATAAGATTTCGGTATTCCATTGATTTCTTAAATCCTTGGGCATCTAACACGTTTTGCCCTCCCTTCTATAATTCAAGTGAGAATCAGTCATATAAGTCGATGTTGTCTACAATCCCCACAATTGCCATATCAATTGCAGATTCGCGCTTCTTTGCTGCAATTCTGGCTGCCGTGCCCTTTGTATAGATTACAATTTCTCCGATTCCCGCTCCTACGGTGTCTACCGCAATTAACGGTTCGCCGATTTCCTTATAGTCCATGGTCAAGGGCTGCGTGATCATTAATTTACACCCTAAAAGGGTTTCATCTTTTCTTGTGGCCACTGCGGTTCCTATTATTTTCCCTATATTCATCGTCTCTCTCCTTTACCCTTGTTCTTTTTTGATTTCGATCCCCATGGCTTTCCCGCGATCATAGGCCAAAGGGGTAATTATAGCATCGTAAGGAACTGTTAAGACCCCTAAAGGAGAGTTCAGGTTTATAATATCTTTTTCGGTGATAATGGTTTTTTCTCCCGTTCTGTCCGGTTGTTGTATCTGGGTTTGAACCGAAGACTCGGTCCTCGGATAAGATGATTTTCGGGGGCCTTTTTCACAAAAGGCTTCCTGCAAAACTTTCTGATAGTCTTTCCCGTAAAAGGTTATAACACCCATTTCTTTAACGATTTCGATTCTATCCTCAACCATCTTTTGCAGCTTCGGTACTTTTGATCTTTGCCCTTTATAGGCAACGACACTCTCCATATTCATTATCATTTTTTTCCCACGCCAAAGACTTTCCCATAAAAGCGTAGAAATAAAATCATCGAGAATTCCCTGGGAAAGTTTTGCTGTAGTGTTCTGTGTCGTCATGGGAACCACAATACCGTCGATCCGTTCGATTATCGGGCCGATTTTCCCTTTATCCACTTCTGTAAAAATATTGCGGGCACCCAGTTGTTTTTGAATATGTTTTATATCCAGCAAGTCTTTCCCATTCCAGGAGAAAGCGATGTCAAAACTGATTCCATATTTTCGGGATTTACGAAGTTCTTCCAGGGCTTTTTCAAGCCCGACATTTGTACCGGTAAATACCGCTAATAAATTCACTTCCGACCGCCCGCTGGCTTTCGGTTGAGCAGCAACATCTCTCCATTTCTCCTGCTGAACCCCGGATGATTCATTTTCATTCCGATGCTCATTTCGGCTTAAAGGTTGTCCAAGCTGATCTAAGATTCCTTTTGTAAAATCATACTTATTCATACTTTAACACCTCGCTGAGGAGTTTACCCCTTTATTCTTGACCCTTTAACATTACTCTTTCCACTTCTGAATGAGGTCTTGGGATTACGTGTACAGAATGTAATTCTCCAACGGATCTTGCTGCTTCTGCACCTGCATCGGTTGCGGCTTTCACTGCCCCTACATCGCCCCGTACCATTACCGTTACCAGGCCGAATCCGATCTTTTCATATCCTACCAATTGGACATTTGCTGCTTTAACCATCGCGTCCGCTGCTTCCGTTGCTCCTACTAAACCCTTTGTTTCTACCATTCCTAATGCTTGACTCATAATTTACCCTCCTTAAATTTTGGTTTCTTGGACTGCAAGTACTGCATCTTACTTATTAACTTTATTTTTTGCTTTTGTGGTATTGCCTTTCTTTGGTTCCTGGTTCTTTTGGTTTTTTTCCGTAACCTTCGCTCCAGGTTTTTTCTTCAGATTATTCTTAAATATCTCGATTAACTGGTCTAATTCATCATCGGGTTTTGCTATCACATGATGGGCAGCTACAATTCCAATTTGTTGCGCTGCAGAGACTCCCGCTTCCACAGCCGCCTGTACTGCTGCTACGTCACCGGCTAGATGAATCGTTACACTTACGGCCTTTCCTACACCAATAACCTTTTCATAACCGATCAACTCCACGTCCGCAGCTTTACTCGCTGCATCAAGGGCTGTAATCGCACTGGTAAGTCCTATCGCTTCAATTAAACCTAACGCAGGTTTCATACCACAACACCTCCTTATATGTTACTTATAGCAGATTTCCTTTGCCTAAAGACTGCAAAGACACAGCTGATATCCCTTTAGCGGGGTTCGCTATTACTGAGGAGCGAACCTCTGTTTTGTTGTAGGGATTCTTTACTTTATGAATTATGTTGCTTTCCGTCTCATTGTGTTTAGCGTTTTTTGCTTGTGATGCTTTCTTGTCACGGTTGTGTTCATTTGCAGAGGTGTTTCTGACCAAATCCTGCAGTTCCACTTTTTTACCCTGATAATTCGATGTGCTTTTTTCATCTGCCCCTTCCGAGGGTCTTTGCTTCTTATGAATAACCTTTGAGATTATCGCTTCTTCCTTTGAATCCAAATTAGATACTTTCTCTAATGATTCAGAGGTGTAGCCGGTTTTGATTTTCCCATTCTTTCTCGACATCTGATCCATCATTACTCTTGCCAATGGATTTGCCATTTCATCACCACCATTTTGGTTAATCTAATATCTTATCAATTTCCTCATGCGGCCTTGCAATTACGTTTGTTGAGATAACTTCTGCGATTTCTGCTGCAACATGTTTAGCATTCTCCACCGCTGCTGTGACTGCTGCAACTTCTCCAGTTACAATTACTGCCACGATTCCTGAGCCTACATATTCTGCTTCCATCAGCTTTACATCAGCGGATTTCACCATGGTGTCCGCAGCTTGAATTGCTGCAACTAAACTTCTGGTTTCTACCATTCCTATGGCCTGTCGCATAATCAATGACCACCTTTACTAGTTAATTTCATATTGGGGAAGTACTTACCAATCTCAAGATTTTCATACCCGGGAATACATGCTCTTTCAAAAAGCTTCCCTTTCTCTCCTAAAGGTTTGGTGGCATCAATCCCGATTTTGTCCGTATAGCCCTGAGCAACATGGGAAGCTTCGAGCCCTGAGCCTAAAGCCCCTTCAATTACTACCAGGTCTTTGCCTGCCTGGACCCGGGAAGCTAAGGCTAACTCGATATCCCGATTGTTGTAGATATCAATGTCTTCATCCACCACTACCACATGCTTAATATCCTTTGAACTTCCCAGCGCGCCCATAATCGCAGTTTTCGGATCCCCTTCATGCTTTTTCCTGATTTGAACAATCGCATGAAAACGGCATCCTCCCGGAACTGTAACATGAACGTCCTTTGCATCCACGAGATTGTTGACAAAGCTGAAAACTTCCACTTCCCGAATCAATCCGTTGGATAAGTGCTCCTCCGGGGATGGAAAAGCATGTTGGAAATACGGGTTGTTTCGATGCATCACCGTTTGTATTTTCATCACCGGGTTTGGTGCAACTTCTCCGTAGTACCCCATCAGTTCGCCGAAGGGACCTTCTTCCACCCGCTTATTCGGTACCAGGTAGCCTTCCAAAACAATTTCCGCAAAGGCCGGGACTTCCACGTCTATGGAATGACATTTCACCAGCTCTAAGGGTTCTCCCCGAAGGGCGCTGTCAACATGGTATTTATCCACACCATACTTTTCAGAACTTATCTGGGATGCCAGCAGATACTCGGCATCGTAACCCAGTACTAATGCACATTCCAATTTTTCCCCTCGATCTTCCAATTCTTTAAAATGATTTAACAGCAAAGGAGAAGCTCCGGAAATCAAAGCATTAATTTCGTCCTTTTCATTGATTTGAAAGCGTCGAACCGCCATATAGGTCTTTTTCGTTTCCGGATCCTTGACCACCAGCATCCCGGCGGTAATAAAACGCTCCGAATCCTTGCCATTGGACTTCGGGATGGGAAACATTCTTCCGATGTCAATATTTCTCGTGATGATATTGTCTTTAACCGGACCGTTTTCTAAAATTTTCGGTGGTTTGGGGTTGGCGATTGCATTCATAATTCGCTGTAGACGATCTTCTTTTGTCATACCCATCAAATCGTAGTATATCTGCCGCTCTCCAAACACTCCGCCTACTACCGGTACGCTATGACCCTTTACCTTTGAAAAAACAATCGGTTGCTCGCTGTTAAAGTAATCCAGGACGGCTCCCAGTTCATAAACCGGGTCCACCGTTTTTTCACAGTGCAGGAGTCTGTTTGATGATTCCAGTATCTCTAAGGTCTTACGAAACATTTGTTTTTCCAAAACATCCCTCCTCTGTTACTCTCCCCATCGTTTCGCCAGGTGATGTTCAATTCCAAGCTGATCTAATGTACGGGCCACCAAGGCATTTACAATATCTCCAATGGTTTGAGGGTGATGATAAAAGCTCGGAGACAGAGGCATTACCCGCACCCCTAATTTTGCCAGTTTCAGCATATTTTCCAGATGAATTACGCTTAAAGGGGTCTCTCTCGGTAAAATAACCAGTTTTCGATTTTCTTTCAGTACCACATCGGCGGCCCGGGTTAGAAGATTATCCGAACCCCCATGGGCTACCGTGGATAAGGTTTTCATTGAACAGGGTACAATTACCATTCCATCGGTCTTAAAGGATCCACTGGAAATTTTCGCAGCTAAATCATTATTCGGATGAAAGACTGTAGCATAGGTTTTTATCTCCTCCAGCTTCATGCCTGTTTCATGTTCCAAAACATATTCCCCCATGGTGCTGACCACCAAATGGGTTTCAATATTTAACTCTTTTAATGCCTTTAGTAAAGCTACGCCGTAAATGGCGCCGCTTCCGCCTGTCATACCGACAATTATTCGCATTACCGGTCCTCTCTTTCTAAGGAGTCTTAATTAATCCACTTTGTTTTCGGTATCTCCTCCACCTAACCATGGATCTTCCCCTTTTTCCCAAGCATTGGTGTATTCATCGATGGTGATAACCTTCGTAAAGATTCTTAAGTCATTCAGTCCATATTCATGCATTTCATCATTCTTGGAATGCACTCCGTCGCTTAAAGTGATTACCTTGTAAGCGTTTGCTAAGGCATCGGATGCTGTACTTCGAACACATACATTGGTCCAAACTCCGGTTACTACTACGGTATCAATGTTTTCTTCCTTTAGGTATAAATCCAAATCCGTGTGTTGAAAAGCACTGTGTCGTCTTTTTGGAATAATGTATTCGTCTCCCTCAGGGTACAGTTCTTTAATAAAATCAGAACCCCAGGTCCCTGCAACGGCGTGTCTTGGTCGCACTCTAAAGTCCGCATCATTTTTTCGATGGGCTTCCTGAATGTGTATTAAATGAATATCATCTTTCCCTTCTGCATTTCTTTGACGTACCCACTTGAAAAGTTTTTGCAGGTTCGGTACAATTTCTTCGCCACCGGGACAACGTAATTGCGCCTTTTCTCCAATAAAATCATTTAACATATCTATTACTACAATCGCATGCTTTGCCATGTATAAATGCCTCCTTATATTTTATCACAATATTTTTAATTTTAAACAATAAACTTTAGGAAAACTCCTTGGTACTCATCCTTCGACCAAGGAGTTTTCGGATCACCGGCCAACCATTTTTGTTCTTTTTCCTTTTTACAGCTCAGTATTTTCAAGGATTGGATATTTAATCATGTTATCCAATTTTCGAATGTTTTGTCGTCGGACAAACTGACCATATCCTTCTTCTCCTACAATACCATGCTCGCTATCGTATACAACTTTACCCCGAACGACGGTTTTAACCGGCTTTCCTTTTAGCTTCATACCGTGCAGCGGATTATATTTCGCCATGGAGTAAGTGTCCTGCTCATCAATGGTCCACTCGTGGTCTAAGTCTACCACGGTCAAGTCTGCATCGGAACCGATATGAAGAGCACCTTTTTTAGGATACAGTCCATACATCTTCGCAGCATTCGTACTGGTGATATCTACAAGTTTGCTAAGAGAAATTCGTCCTTTATTGTATCCTTCGCTGACAAGAATCGGTACCATAGTCTCTACTCCGGGAATTCCAGGGAAGGTATTCCACATGTTGGCCCCGGTAAAATCTTTTTCCGTTTCAATTTCGTAGGGTGCATGGTCTGTTCCAACGAAGTCGACGCTTCCGTTATTAAGTCCTTCCCACAGTTCGTCATTATCTTTTGTTGTTCTAAGGGGCGGGGCAATCTTTGCAAAAGCACCACGCTCTGTCATGGCATCCTGATAATTCAGTGTTAAATAATGAGGGGTTGCTTCCGCAGAAACATCAATCCCCCGCTTCTTGGCTTCACCGATAAGTTTTGCACCAATTCCCGTACTCATATGAACGATGTGGAGTCTTGCTCCGGTATCTTCAGCAAAAGCGATACCCAACTGGATAGCGGCTTTCTCTGCAAGGGCCATTCTTGCTTCCGCCCAGGCTGGACCATCGTTTCTTCCTTCTCTTTCGAACTTTTTGGTGTAAAAGTCGCACATATCAAAATTCTCTGCATGGATTCCTACTGGAAGACCGGTCTCTGCAACCGCTCTGAAAGCTTCCAGCATTTCCGGATCCGTTACTTTCGGGTAGGTTGGTACAGAGGGGGTCATATAGCATTTAAATGCACACACACCATAGTCCGCCTGTTCCTGCACATTATGCAACCAGCCTTCACGAACATCTTCACCGGTTACGCCGCCCCACATAGCAAAATCTATAATGGCTTTATCTTTAATGGCATTTAATTTGGATTCCAAATTATCCACACTTCTTACAGAAGGAGTAGAACAGCAGGGCATATCCATAATCATGGTAAGACCGCCGGCTGCCGCTGATGAAGTTCCTGTTAAAAAGTTTTCTCTGTGCGTAAATCCGGGGTCCATAAAATGGGTATGGGAATCAAAGCAACCGGGTAATGTCAGATGTCCTTCCAAGTCGATGATTTCCTGTGCATCCACTCCTTGAATGTCCGTTAAGAATCCTGCGATTTTTTCTTCTTTGACTAAAATATTGGTAACTACGGTTTCGTCCCCTTGGGGGATTCTTGCATTTTTATAAATTACATCGTACATGTTTATTGCCTCCTTGAATTTTTATCAGAATGGTTGACCTTTCCTTAACGCTTACCATGATTTATCTTTCTTTAAATAAGGTTTACTCTACTAAATGCGTTTCTAAAATCTGAGCATTATCGAAACCTTCAAGACCCAGGAAATATTCCAGGGAGTTCACAATATTGGCAAGTTTTATCGGTCCTACAATTTCCGAACCGGTAACCCTGACACCATAGCGCTCCGCTTCCTGTTTTACGGTATTAAACGTCCGGTATAGCGGAGTTTTGTTACAGTCAAACATATTCATTGAAACTACTACTCCTGAATGATCAGGGAACTTGATGCCTACGGATTTAACAGTAGAAAAACCGCCGCTGGGCCCCCGTACTGCTTTTGCAATTTTTTTAGCGATGGATACATCTTCAGTGTCCAAAAATACATTGTAAGCCGTTAAACCTTCCGCCTCTGCACTGACAATCGTGGCTCCCATCTTTTCTGAGAGTTTCCCGTCTGTACTCAAATCAGGCTTTCGATCTTGATAATCCGGATGGGAAGAATCCTCGAGCAGTTCTTTTAATCCTTCGTATTGACCTTTTCGAATATAGGCCAGGGCTTTTCTCTGTTCGTTTATTGCGTTCTCCGCTGCAAAATAAATCGGAACGCCGGTTCTTTGATGAAGTTCATTTCCTATTTCTTCCGCCAGGCTCACACAGTCTTCTACGGTGGTGTTTTTGAAAGGGAAAAGCGGAATGGTATCCTGTGCTCCGATTCTTGGGTGAGAACCTTTCTGTTCACTCATGTCTATTAATTCTGTAGCTTTTGTCGCCATATTTAATAACGCTTCTTTTAACGGTTCCGGCTCGCCTATTGCACAAAGTACCGTTCGGTTGAAATCGTGTTCCGGTTCACAGCTTACAAGCGTTACCCCTTCTTTGTTTCGAAGTTCATTGGCCACGGCCTCAATCACATCTGCCCTTCGACCATCACTAAAGTTGGGAACTGCTAACATATACTTTTTTTCAGTGGACATACATACAAACCTCCCTAAATCACTTATTTGAATTCATTCTATTCTAGCTCTGCATTCATGATAACATAAAATTAAAAAGATCTCTTTGTTATTTTACTATAATTATTTATTTGCAGTTGTTCGATCACAACCTTCCAAATCCCGATTTTATAGGTCTTTAATGGTTTTTTTGGTCTTTTTTCCGTGTATTATCCTAGAAGTCTATGTAGTTTCAATACTTACCCCGAATGTTACATGAATATTATTTTGTAATATATTTATAAAGCAATCGAAAAGTCTAAATAGTATAATAAAATTACATCGAATCCTTTAATAAAAAATGATACACTATAAATAGATTCGAAATCTTAAGGAGAGGAGCGTTTTAATTGTCTTTAAAAATTGTTGATCTATCCCAGGAAATTTTTCAGGGTATGTCGGTTTTTCCTATGCACCAAAAAACATTTATAATGGAAAACATGACCCACGAGGAGAACATGGAAGATACCGGCAGCAAAACCTTAGGGTTTTCGGCGAGAAATCTGCTGATGAGCGAACACTGCGGAACCCATAGTGACGGGGTTTGGGAATACAATCCAGAAGGCCCGACGATTGATAAGATGTCTTTTGATCATTTTTGGGGAAGTGCGATTTGCCTGGACTTAAATCATATTCCTGCCACACGATACATCGAACCGAAAGATTTGGAACTGTCCCTGCAAAAGTCCGGTCTGGAACTTCGAAAGGGTGATATTGTTCTTTTGTATACGGGACATTATAACCGTAATTTCAATACCGAAAAATGGCAAACCGAGTATAGCGGCCTTAGCTATGACGGTGCAAAATGGCTGGCAGAACGGGGAGTGGTTAATATCGGGGTGGATGCCCCGGCCATCGACCACCCGGAGGACTTGGATTTTTCAGGTCATTTGGTTTGCGGAGAGTATAACATCACCAACACTGAAAACCTCTGTAACTTAGACCAGGTTGCAAATAAACGTTTTCTGTATATGGGCCTGCCCCTTAAAATAAGGGACGGTACCGGTTCTCCCATCCGAGCGGTTGCGCTGTTGGAAGATTAGTTACCCGAGAAATAACCATAGATAAAATTTTAAAAAAGGAGAGGGCTTTTACTCAAAGTCCTCTCCTTTACATTTTCTATTTAAGGTTACTTCCCCAACAGATTTTTAATTTTTACTGCGATTTCAAGATTCAACCGATCATCAAAATCCTCTAACTCCATCCCTGTAACTTCCCTTATCCGCTGCATACGATAAAGTACAGTGTTATAGTGAGCAAAAAGCTCATTGGATATTTTCTTGAAGTTCCCATTGAACTTAAAGTAGGCTTCCAAGGTTTTTACCAGCTCTGTAGATTTTTTTTCATCATAATCCACCAATGGTTTTAGGGTTTCGTTGTAAAACCGTTCCAGTTCTTCGTCCAGATGATCCTGACTTAGAATTTTAAATACGCCTAAGGAATCAAAGCTGACGATATTCATTTGTCGATTCAACTTGGAAATCCTCATCGCCTTTAAGCAATCCTTAAAGCTTTTGTGAAAATTCTCCATACCGCTATAGGTTCTGCCCAGCCCGACATAAATCCGGACACTTATGGATTGTAGGTTGATAGCTTTTTCTAAATGGGTTTTAATTCCCTCTATCTTACGTTCACTCATCCCTTTTTTATCGAAGGATAACATCAGGATGATACTGTCCGTCTTACTGATTACAACCCCCCGGATTCGGTATTCTTCCAACAGGCGTTCGGATAAATTCAAAATTCTGGCTAAATCATCTTCCACGTATTCATAGGATTGATCTTCTGATGTATCAAAATTAATCATCACACTGAGATACTCCGCTGAAGGATCAAGGCTAAACATTTGAGCCTTTTCCAGTGCCTTTTCCCTACGGGAGGATTCCGGGGAAACCAGCTCCTCAAAGAACTCGGTTTTATAGCGATTCTCCACCTCTTTGATCGAAAGTTTACGCAGCATATCCAAAGACATAGTGGTGGCCGTAGCTTCTAAAACCGAAAGATCAAATCCTCCTAAGGGTGTACTAAGGCCCCAAGCAAAAATATGACCAAAGACACTGTTTTTAACGACAATCGGCATTACCATCCGTTCTACGTATAACTCGCCAATTTGTTCCTTGCTCTCATACAGCTTTCTTTCCTTATATTTTTCCAAATTCGGATCAAAAAAACGCTCGGCGTTTTGGATCAACGATTCCCTGATGTCCTCTTCTATATATCCGGAGTGGAAAATTTCATTGGTTGGAAAATCCAGTTTAATCATGATGGGATTTTTCAAGTTATCATTCACTGTTTTAGCAATCCGCTCCAAATCTCCACCCTTTAACATAACATCCATTAATCGCTCATAGATGTTTTCAAGTTTTTGCAGTAATATCGCTTGTTTGTTGAAAATCTCCTTGAAAACCGGTGTCATGATATCGGAAAAGGGCACTTCATAATACAACTCAATGATCGGAAGCCTCAGATTATCGGCTAATGCTAAAATCTCCTTCGGCAAACTTTCCAAGTAAGGGTAAATTTTAATTCCCAGGGCGGCTAGTTTTTTGTCGGAACACTGCCGGATAAAATCCCGTTGTTCCTCCAAAGAGCTGGTTTTAAAGGAATAGGCAGTGGTAAGCAGCAGCTCACCCGCCCCTACCCAGTTGATAATATCAGGATCGGCCATGACATTGATATTAGATACAGTATTTTTAATGCCCTTTTCCCCGGCAATAATTTTGCATTTACTCATACAGTCCATTTTCATAATTTTTTCTAGCGATATCCCGTTTTGTCTTGGCATCGTACCTACTCCTTTAATTATGATCATCCGAATAACTGATACTTTGTTTTTTTCTTATTGTCTTTATCCTAATTTTTCATATACGGTTTTAAGCGTTGCCTCTTTTAGCCGATTCCCTTCTTTTGTTAACTCCTCGCACTGCTTTTTCACATCCGCAATATAATCTTCATCGCTTAGTCCCTGCAGATTAATCAGTACATTAAATAAAGCTCCCTCTAACCCTGCATAGGCTAGTAGAGCACCCACGCCTACATCGGTAATGGCATTCGGATTTCCATAGTCTGCAAATACCTGCTGCAATTTCAGGACTTCCAAAGATTCTTTTCCTACGGTTAAAGGAACTTCCAGGGCTTCTTTTGTAGCTTCTTCAATTGCGGCTTTTCGAGCTTTCTTATCTTCATCGGTTTCCTTCGGCATTTTAAACGCTTTCATTACCCCATTAAAAGCAGTGGTATCCTCTTCAGTTAACTGGTTGAGTCTTTCAATTAACCCTTGAACTTTTTCGAAGTTAGCGTCCAGAGCCTGTTGCTGCTCAGCATTTAATTTTTCGTAGGATTTACGGCCAATGGTTAAGTTCCCAACCATGGCGGTTAAGGCAGATCCTAAACTGCTGCTTAATGCGGCTACACTACCGCCGCCGGGAGCGGGTTCATTGCTTGCTACGGATCCAATAAAATCTTTTACACTTTTTTCTAATAACATATACATCCTCCTTAATATTTGGGTTTTCTTTAGTAAGTCCTGTTAATCCTATACAATCTTTTCATAGCATATCATATCACATTTTCAATTTCCATGTATACAGTTAACAACCAAAACTAATTAATTCTTTAAGTAACCCCCTTGGATTTGTTTAAAATCTTTAAACCTTTCCAATATTATTCATTATTTTATTTTTTGTGCTGATTAAACAATTCCTTTTCCCGCATTTTTTCTTAATTCTAAAGCAGCTTATACGCAGGTATCGTTAAATTATTAACTATAAATTAAAATTCAAGGTAAATTTTGTAACTAAATTACAAAGATTATTTTCAAATATTCTGTATAATCAATATTTAAGTGCTGCAACTAAAAATTTAGGAGGAATTATAATGGAAAAAAGTATTCATTATCCATGGTTCAAACGGGAAGATATTGACGGCTTCTTTGCCCTGTTTCAGAACAATTTAGCGAACTTCGTTCTGATCGCGGTAGCCATGATGGCTATGGGGTACCCAGCGGACATCGTTTATGGACAGGTCATCCCCGGCGCTGCTGTGGCGGTATTGGTCGGTAATATTTATTATGCCTACTCTGCAAATCGGCTGGCGATTAAAGAACAAAGAACCGATGTTACGGCTCTCGCTTATGGAATCAGTACCCCGGTAATGTTTATTTATCTGTTTGGTGTATTAGGTCCGGCCCTTGCGCTGACAAACGATCCTTATGTAGCTTGGAGAATTGGTGTGGCCGCCTGTATTTTCGGTGGCGCCGTAGAAGCCACCGGCAGTATTTTAGGGAATTGGATTCGAAGGATTCTGCCTCGAGCTGCCATGCTCGGAGCCCTTGCCGGGGTAGCCTTTTCCTTTATCGGTGCGGAACTGTTTTTTAACACCTTTGAAATGCCTATCGTCGGAATGCTCGTATTAAGTATTATCATCATCGGACTGATCGCTAAAAAAAGTATGCCCTTTCGAATTCCCGCTTCCTTATTTGCGATTATCATCGGTACGGTCCTGGCCTATTCCCTTGGTCAATCGGACATGAGTCAATTATCCGGTGGTCTTTCCACTGTCGGATTTTATCCTTTCATTCCAAGTCTTGGTTTTATTGAAGGATTCTCTTACCTGTTTGGCCCCATGGTAAATATTTTAGGCATTCTTATTCCTATTTCAATCTATAATTTCATTGAAACAATGAACAATGTGGAAGCTATGTCCGCTGCCGGAGATGATTACAGTGTTTCTGAATGCCAATTGGTAGATGGTATCGGTACAATGCTCGGCGGTGTTTTCGGAGGAGTCTTCCCCACAACCGTATACATTGCTTCCGTAGGTTCAAAATGGATGAACGCCGGTCGCGGCTACTCTGTATTAAACGGAGCGGTCTTCATGTTGGCATCATTATTTGGAATCGTTGCCGCCATGTCGGAGATTATTCCGTTACCGGTGATTGCACCGATTTTGGTATTTGTTGGTATCTCCATGGTTTCTCAAGCCTTTAGTTCCGTACCCCATAAACATTTTCCGGCGGTTGTTATTGCGATGTTCCCATACTTAGCAAACTATATTATGACCCGCTTTAACAACGTGGCACCGGATGCTGTAGAAGGTCTTTCCTCAGCAGTGGTTCCTTTAGGTCAAGGTGCTATGTTTACAGGAATTATCTGGGGCGCTATGACCGTTTATATCATTGATAATAACTACAAAAAAGCTACCATTACAGCAATCGCCGCTGCAGGACTTTCGGTCTTTGGATTTATGCATGCCCCAAGCCTTGGGTTTATGCACGATATCCAATACCCTATCGGATATTTAATCGTTGCAGGCTGTTTTTATGCTTACAGTTTGGCGGATGGGAAAGTCCTGGCCACTGAAGATGACAAAACGATCAAACCGGCACCTGAGGTATTTGTGGATTAACCAATAAGTCTGCTCATTTTAAAAGCACCAGACACTTGTTAATATCAAGAGTTTGGTGCTTTTGTTTGTTTCGTAAACATATAGCCGAATACTGCCTCTCCCTGAGGCGGTTCTACTTATTGATCCAATTTTAATTTTTGATTCGGGTTACAATCTTCCTTCGGCGGCGAATTCCGCAGAATGGTTTGCATAAGGACCGCGTCACCAGTTTCTTAGCAAACAGGAGTCTTCTTCGCCCAGAGATCCTGTACAAAAAAGAACAGCCCTTACAGACTGCTCATTTTCTTAGCATCTTTTTTACTC
>SKOH01000210.1 GCA_007120165.1 Clostridiales bacterium | reverse complement strand
TATCCCCTCTTTACTATTTCTACTTCGACCTTCAAAATTTCTTCCTGGTTTCCCTTTGTGGTGTTAAAGCTAATGTATTCGGTTAATAACTGTTTTTGTATGTTCCCTTCCTACCTCTATTATTGTTAAGGATATTCTACGGGACCCATATCCAAAAATGAAACGTCTCCTGTATATGCATCAATGAAGACCATTATGTCCCCATGATCCCTCGCAACCCAGTATGGTCCAATACTTTCTACTACATCTGTTGTTTCTTCGAAATATCTTAGTTCAATCGACAGATCTTCATCAACCATGTCATTGTCCAGTGCAATTAATCGAGCTTCGTCTTCGCTAATCATCTCTTTAAGATAAGCAGTTCCCTGTATTTCTTTATTTCTTGAAAGCCAAACAGCTTTCTCATCACCGGACCCGTCACTACCTAACACCAAAGTCTGAGGTCCACCGGAAGTATAACTAGTGATGGAATCAATGTCGGTAAGAGAGGTTCTTGAAAGTGCCATACCTCTAAATGTTGAACTATATATGGAAAATACAACGAAAGATATTATTCCAATTAAAAGTACAAACAACAATATACTAGAAACGATCGCAACAATCCTAGTCCGCTTCATCTTTTGTAGAAATTTAATCTCTCTTTTGGGAGCTGTTTGTTGAACGCTTATATCAGCTTTCATGGTATTCAACAACTCACTGCATTCTTCACAAGAAGTTAAATGCTCTTCAACGGCTTTATTGGTATAATCATTTGTAAAATTTTCTATATAGTTCGGTAATAAATCTTCCACAATCCTGCAGTCTAAGTGCTGCTTCATTTGTCACCCTCCTTAAGAATTTTTTGCTTTCCTCTATAGAATGTTACCCGTGCCCAATTTTCACTTCGATTCACTATGTCCCCAATCTCCCTAAAACTCAGTTCCCCTGTAAGCCGAAGGTACATAACCTCTTTGGTCTTTTCATTAAGACTATGTAACTTTCGAAACAGAGTAAGTTTATCTTCATTTTTCAGTATGTCTTCTTCAATATTCTCCTTTGCTGAAAGCTTGAATTCAATGTCATCTAGCGGGATACTTTTGTTTTTATTTTTCTTTGCACAATCCCTCCGCCACATATTTTTTGCAATCTGACAAAGCCAAACGGAAAGCTTGCAGTCCCCTCTAAAATTATTTATGGTTTTCATCGCCTGGTAAAAGGTTTCTTGTGTCAGCTCTTCTGCTAGTTCTGCATCATGAGTCAAGCAGAACAAATACTTATATACCGTCTCAGCGTATTCGCGATAGATGCGATCCATATTTTTCATCTCCCCCAACTCTACACCTCCTTACTTATATGTACAAAAATCTGCAGTTTCGTTACAGATTTTTAAATTATTTTTTCATATTTTACTAGATAGGTTCCTCTGTTCGAAATTCAGTTCCAATCTTAATATGTCTGATTCGAGATAAAGTTCATTAATAAAAAAAAGTCCCGGTATTTCCGGGATACAAAGTTGTATGCAGTCTCGATGGATTCCTTTGACAGTTCTCTCCGGGCCTGGCAGTTACGTCCGCTGTCCTCCCTTAATCATTTCTAACAAGCTCATACAGTCTTCTATTCTGATAAATCCGCTCTCTTCCGATTTTTTCCGACACTAAAAATCCTACCCACATCAACAATATATAGGTATTTTTCTTATTATTTTACCTATATATCCAGCATCTGCATAAGCATGATACTAAAGATTTTTAAGTTGTGTATCAATCGAATTGCTAACCCTGTGTTAGATGGAGTCCTATAAGTTCAAGCCATAGCCAATAAGTAAAAGTGGTGTTAAAAATCATTCGTACTGTAATGAAACTCATATACTTACTAACGCTATGTTAGCCGATGTTTCTCATGTTTTTATTGCTATTTTCCATCAAGATTTCCCAGGTCTTCTACTTAACCATATTGCGCTAATTAATTGTAATTGTCTAATCATTACCCTGTGGGTGTACAATCTGTTTTAAACAATACGATTTAGTCTTGTATTCTATTATCTGACGTTATTTTCCCATCGGACAAATCAATTACCCTATTACATTGGTTTGCTACCGCATGGTCATGAGTGACTATAATAATCGTAATCCCTTCGCTGTTTAGTTCTTTAAAATATTCAATAATTATTTCCTCGTTTTTTTCATCCAGGGAAGCGGTCGGTTCATCTGCTAAAATGAGATCCGGTTTGTTTACCAAGGCCCGGGCAATAGCCGCTCTTTGGCTTTCCCCTCCGGATATATGTTGGGGAAGTTTATTTAATAAGGTGTCGATATTCATTCTTTTGGCTACTTCGTGGACCCGGCTTTCTATTTTTTGTTTTGAATATCCTTGATACAGCAGGGGGAGTGAAATATTATAAAAAATTGTATGATCCGGTATTAAGGCAAAGTTTTGCACCACAAAACCGATGTTCTTACTTCTTAACTTTAGCTGTTTTTTATAGGCGTTTTGTTCAATTTTTTCACTTTGAAAATAATAGTCTCCACTGGAGAAGTTATCCAAAAAACCGATGATATTAATTAACGTGGATTTTCCGGCTCCGCTTTTGCCCCGGATGGCTAACAATTCCCCCTGATCTATGGCCAAATCAATATTATCCAATGCGACGGTATTATTCACTTTATAGTGTTTACAGATGTTTTTTAATCGAATCATTCTTTATCGCCTCATCTCTTCAGGAATATTCATATTTGCAATTTTTACTAGGGATGGTATCGGAGTAAGTACAAACAAAAGCAATATAGCAGTAATTAGATACCAATTGGTTGGATTAGACCTAAACAAGAAGTACTGAGAAAGAAAAACCATCAAAAGCCCCAGTACAAAGGAAAAAATCATTTCCAG
>SKOH01000136.1 GCA_007120165.1 Clostridiales bacterium | reverse complement strand
CCGTAGTAAGAGGCGAAGCCCACGGAGCCTTCATTAAAGAGCCGGTAAAACTGCAGGGGGATGCCAGCGCCACCATTGAAGAACTGCTTAATAGAAAAAATGAATTAAGAAAAAACAACCCTTATTATCACGGCAAAGAAATTCAAATGGATCAAAAGCTGCTGTCCCAATTGAGGAGGCAGGGCTACACCCCGGATTCGGTACTGTTTATCGGGGAAGAATTCGAAATCGAATCCGAAACCAAATTCAAGTACGGCGGGGAACTCACCTCCATTGGCGAGGATCTCCATGAAGGGTTTAAAAAATACGCCGTGGATGCGGTAAGGGTTATGCCCGGGCTGGAGTTTGCCTACGTGACCCTGATTGTGCCCAATCCGAAAGAGGATCCGAAAAAACAGAAATGGGCGGTATATGAGATCGACACCAAGCCCGAGGTTTCCCTGGCCCACTATCCGTGGAAAGGAACGCCGGTAAATATTACCGAAAAAGTAATCGAAAACCTCTGTCTATCGGAAAGAACAAGATGGATTCAGGAGGATCAACAAAAAAATCAGCAGGTGACCTAAGGAAAATGTAATCACAAGTAAAAAACCTAAGATTGGGGGGATAGAGGGATGGCAGACTCCGTAGCGAGAACACTGAAAAGTTTTGCAAGGAAGCTTACCGGGAAAGAGAGCCTTAATAAAAATATCCCATACCGCTATCTGATTAAAGGGAAGGTCCAGGGGGTGGGGTACCGGAAATGGACCAAAAAGACGGGCCTTTATCTGGGCCTGGATGGCTTTTGCCGTAACCGCAGCGACGGCACGGTGGAAGTCGTAGTAAGCAGCCAGGATAAAAACAGCATCAAAACCTTTGAAAAACTTCTGTATCAGGGCCCTAAGAAAGCTTCGGTAACCGGTGTGGAAAAAAAAAGATATAAAAAGGAAGTACCGCCGGGCTTTAAAATTAAAAAGAACAAAGAAATAGATCCAGCAAAAGAGGTGAAGGGACAGTGATTGAAGAAATCCAGCAACTGAAAAAAAGTATTGCCCTTTATATCCGGGATGAAGAGGTAAATATCTATGACGGGGTTCGGGTCAGAAACCCGGTCCAGGATGATTTAGAAAAAAAAGGATTTACGGTTTATCAAAACGGCGGGATGACTTTTATTAAGACCCGACAGGAGCGGCTGTTTTTCATGAAGTCCTGCATGTGGCATGAAGGAAAAATTGCCTTCAATATCTGTAAATCCAAGGAAGTGACCAAGGAAGTATTAAAACGGCAAAATATTTCCGTTGCCGAGGGAAAAGTCTTTACCGTAAAAGAGGAAGCAGAAGCGATGGCCTACGCCCTGTCCCTATCCTCCGCCGTAATCAAACCCTCCCGGGGGAAGCAGAGCAAAGGGGCAACCATCGGCGTGACCAATGAAAAACTGTTTCGAACCGCCTGGAAGGAAGCGGTAAAGGAGAGCCATAAAAATCGGCCGATTATTGTGGAGGAGGAATTTACCGAAGGCCAGATCGGGCGCTATTTTGTCCTCAACGGGAAATGCATCTCCGTAACCTCCTATCTCGGCCCCTTTGTAATCGGAGACGGAGAAAAAACCATTGAGCAGTTAATTGACGGGGTCAACGAAATTCGAAACCTCAATCCCCATTTGATGAGGAAAATCATCACGATCAACGAACGAAGAGAAAAAATCCTGAAAGAGCAGGGGTATGATCTAAAGAGTATACCGAAAAACGAAGAGATTGTGGTCATCGACACCGACCCCAACAGTCGGACCGGCGGGGTGTCCTTTGATCTTACCGATAAAGTGCATCCGGACTACAAAGCCATTGCCGAAAAAGCCTGCCGGGCTGTTCCCGGACTCCTGGCCGCCGGGGTGGATCTCTTTGCCAAGTCCCAGTTCGAAAAACCCCGACCGGAGGATTACATCATTTTAGAGATCAACACCCTCCCCGCTACCAAAGGCCATGAATTTCCCATGTACGGAAGATCCCAGGATATCTCCGGAATAGTGGTGGATTATAACTTGGAGCGGTTTAAAAAGGAACAGCAGCAAAGAAAGGAAAAGAGCTCTCTCGGGGCGGAGATTATTGCCCCGATCAAAAAAATGGTTGCAAACGGTTCAAAGGAAAACGAATATACTGAAGAGCCTCTTACCGGCGGGGAACTGCTGAAAAATATCTTTACCGACAACGGCTGGAAGGCAGAACAGATTGAGCGGTATCTGTATCTTTCAAAAGACGGCAGAGAACTTGCCTTTAATGATTCCATGAGCCCATGGTTTCCCTACTTAAACGGGGTAAAATTTTCGGATCCCCACAACATTAAAAAGCTGTTGGATAGAGACGGCCTGTCGGTGTCCAAGTACCGTAAAGTACGGGCGGAGATTGGAACCAATCATGATAAGGTCTATCACAAAGTAAAAGAATCCTTAACCCGGCCGGTGATTATGGGCAGGACCGAGAAAATCCCCTTAAATCCCGAAAACAAAGAATTATTCCTGAAAGACTGGTATGAAGTGGTAGAGCGTTACAAAAGCAAAAGGAAGGGCAAACGCGACGTGCTGATTGAAGAAGATTTCAATAAAGGGCGGCACCGGCTTAAATTCTTGGTAATTGACCGGCAGGTGGCGGCGGTGGTAAGTTATTTAAGTCCGGTCATTACCGGTGATGGAAAGGCGAAAATCCGAGAGCTGATCAAATCGGAAAACAAAAGGATTAAAGAGCATCAAATCCTGCGCCGCACCATCGAACTGAAACACGTCCATCCCCAGGGGATTATCAATAATCAGATGGAACTGAATCAGGTATTGGAAAAAAACCATAAGCTGGAGCTGATCAATCAGACACCGGACCTGGAATACTACGGAATCACCGAAGAGGTTAAGGACCGGGT
>SKOH01000073.1 GCA_007120165.1 Clostridiales bacterium | reverse complement strand
GTGCCGATGGTAATTCCCAGCACCGGGGGAATCATTACAGAAAGTACATTGGCATGGGGGTTATATATTACATCAAGGATGATCCCGATTACCAGAACGCCAAAAATAAGGGCCGCTGTACTATCGATAAGCAGCTGTCTTTTCCGTCCGGTAAAAAAGGTCTCCGCTTTCTTATCGGGTATCCCTTCTTTGGTTATTTTCCGGATCCACAGTCCACTTAGCACAACACTCAGGAAGGCGGGAATCAGTATTAAGGGATAGACAAAATAAATCATATTTCCCAAATACTCATCCATATGAACGGAAGCCCGAAATCGGCTGAAAATAACCAAGCCCAACGTTAAAACCAGTACGAATACCTTGACCCCAAAGTCTTTTTTCCATAATTTGTTCCTAACCAGACTTTCTTCCAACTCTTCATCGGTCTGCAGCGGCGTTACGTCCTCCTTGGCCGGGGCGTAAAATATCTGAAGCTCTTTAATGGAGGCAACAAAATGCCAACCGTTTTTCTCACAGAGTTCCCGGTATTCTTTGGTTTCCTCGGTTTCTTCCGGGATAAGAATTCCGCTGCCTTCAAAAACATCTATGGTAAACTGAAGGTTTTCCGGTGTCGCTTCGTAAAAGGTGGCCCAGACTTCTCCGATTTTTTCCAGCATCCAGCCTTCCTTTGCCATTTTTTCAAAATACGCTTCCATGCCCTTGTAGTCGAGCATCGAATAGCCCCAGTACACCCGCTTTTTTCGTTTTTTCTGACCCGTCTTCATCCCAAACATTTATTGTCCCCCCTTTAGAATACCCTCGCCGTCGGTTACCAGGCGGTTCAGCCGCTGAAATTCTTCTTTTAGAATCTCCTTGCCTTTTTCCGTAATTACGTAGTTCTTTTTTCGATCTTCCTCGGCTAAGGCTTTGATGATCCCTTCCTTTTCAAAGCGGGACAGTAAAGTGTATAGGGTTCCGGCCCCGATTTTCACATGTCCTCCGGTCATCTCCTCTACCCTCTGCATAATCCCGTAACCATGATTCGGCGTGTTAAGAATCAGTAAAATATAATACATCGGTTCTGTTAACGATTTAAGCTGTTTTCTCGGCATCCTGATCCCTCTTTTCCTAAAACTTTTAGCAGCGCTTTAGTATTTTCTTATCTATATCCAGTAACAATGTATCTATTAACGATATATCTAATAACAATATAATACCACGCCTTTTTCCGATTGTCAAAATATTTATTCATAGAAAAGCTTGAGCCGATTCTTCGATACTTTTTCAACGGAATGGGGTAAATATAGGTAAAGAGGGTAAATTCCTCAGATTTTAATATAGAATACGATTATTTCAAAGGAGGAATTTCGATGAAACGCCTAGGATTTGTCCTGGTTATCGTCGTTTTGCTGGCGGTGGTAATCCTGCTGATGAACCGGGAACCGGGGGATGAGGAAATCACAAGCGGCGTACTTTCCACCGACGCCGGGGAGTACCACTACGAAGTGCTGGCTGCAAATTTGGATGCACCGTGGGAAATTGTAATCCTACCCGATGGCGAAATTCTGGTCACCGAAAGCGTGGGACGACTGAGTTTAATTGACCAGGGCAGGACCTCAACGATCCATGAATTTGAAGAAGTTGGAGATGCGGGTCTTTTGGGAATGACCCTGGGGCCGGATTTTGACGTGGAAGCTTATCTCTATCTATATTACGCCTATGAAGACACCTTTAATCGGGTCTCCCGTTTCCTGTTTGATGGAGACGGCTTAGGGGAAGAGGAAGTAATCATCGATCAGATTCCCGGACACCGCTTTCATAGCGGCGGAAGGCTGGTGTTCGGTCCCGACGATAAACTCTACATTACCACCGGAGATGCCGAAGAACCGGATCTATCCCAGGATTTAAATTCTCTTGCAGGAAAAGTCCTGCGGGTAAACCCCGACGGCACCCTCCCGGAAGACAATCCCTTCGAAGACAGCCCCGTTTATGCCTTTGGAATACGAAATGCCCAGGGCATGGCGATCAATCCTGATAGCGGGGGGATCTTCATCTCTGACCACGGCCCTACCCATCAGGACGAAATCAATATTATTGAACCCGGAAAAAACTATGGATGGCCCTTGGTCTCCTGCGGGGAGGGAGAGACCGAGTATCAGGATCCGCTGATATGCTATGAGGACTTTACGCTGGCCCCCGCTGGAATGGATTTTTTTCCGGCGGATAATGACCATCCCTCAGCCCTGTATGTAGCCGGTCTTAGAAGCGAAATGGTAAAGCGGTTTACTTTCAGTGAGGACGGACAGGTTTTGGAAGAACATGACCTTTTTCAGGATTGGGGAAGGATACGGGCAGTCGCTTACCACCAGGGTGCCCTTTATCTTGCAACCAGCAATAGGGACGGTCTCGGGGACCCCGCGGAAGAGGACGACCGGCTGATCCGGTTAACCCCTCAGTAGATTATCCCGCTCCGGGTTTGAATAGATTATTCTTTACAGGGTATATGTCTAGTGAGTATAAAAAAGGAGGGTTATAATGGATATTAATTATCAGGTAAAAACCGATAAGAATTTCGAAAAGGCCCTGGAGGATTTGAAAAAAAGCTTAAGCACGATCAACTTCGGGGTGTTGTGGGAGCTGAATTTTAAGGATAAGTTCAAAGAAAAGGAGTTGGAGTTTGACCGAAATTTCATAGTGCTGGAGGTTTGCAATCCCAAACAGGCCAAGGAAGTTTTGGACATTAATATCGAAGCCGGCTATTTTCTTCCCTGCAAGGTGGTCGTTTACGAAAATGAAGGCTCCGTATTTATAGGTATGCCCAGGCCTACCAGCCTGATCAGCATGATTGACGGAAAGGATGAACTAAAATCCATCGCAAAGGATGTGGAAAAGTATCTGAAGTCTGCCATTGACGGGGC
>SKOH01000114.1 GCA_007120165.1 Clostridiales bacterium | reverse complement strand
GTGTTACTCCTAATGTATTGACGATTTCTGATTCTCACTTAACTATATTGCAATTATTATGCCAAAATAGCAGTTTTAACTGAAATGATGGAAACTAATTTTAGATACTATAATAGTTAATTGTTAATAAGTAATAATACTATTCAATAGTAAATTTTTTATTAATTATTTTAATTTTTTTCTCACTGCATAACTTATCTTTACTTCCTTATTTATTCACTATTTATTCATTGTATTTCAAAAATAAATAAAACAAAATTATAGGCGCAAATTTTTCTGCATAAACCGCCAGATTATTTGCGCCTATAATTCCAAATTGTATTTTTTCAACTTATATTGTAGCGTCTGTCTTTTGATATTCATCATCTCTGCTGCCCGAGTGATGTTTTGCTGATTAACCCCTAATGCTTTTATAATTAATTGTTTTTCGTAAGTTTCCAAGGCTTTATTTAAATCTTGCCGTTCTCTTACAGGATCATACCGCTTGCCTTTTTCTGAGTAGTCCTTTCGTTGTAAATCATTAATACTTTTATGAATCTTACTATTATAGTCAATGATGTACCTGGACAAATGTTCCTCTTTAATCACATGTTCTTGATTTATGAGATTCATAGCCCCTTCAATAATATTTTCCAGTTCCCGAACGTTTCCTGGCCAATGATAATTATGAAAAATATCCTTAACCCCATCAGAAAGCATCCATGCATCTTTATTAAATTTTCGATTATATTTGTCGATAAAATAGTCACTGAGGATATCTATATCCTGCTCTCTTTCTCGGAGTGGTGGAATTATTATATTTACAACACTTAATCGATAGTAAAGGTCCTTGCGGATCAAATTTTTATCCAACAGAAATTTTGGGTCTTGATTTGTTGTAGCAATAATTCGAACATCAATGGAAACATCTTTTGTACCACCGACTCGCCTTATATAATTTTCTTGAAGAACTCTTAGCAGTTTTGCCTGTAAATTTGGAGCCATTGAATCAATCTCATCTAATAGAATCGTCCCTCCGGTGGCTTGCTCAAAAATCCCGGGTCGATCCACGGCTCCGGTAAAACTTCCTCTTTTGGTTCCGAATAAAATCCCTTCCAATAAATTTTCCGGTAAGGCCGCACAGTTTTGCCCGATGAAGGGTTTATTTTTTCTAATACTTTCACTATGAATACTCTGGGCGAATATTTCTTTGCCTGTGCCAGTCTCACCATATATAAGAACACTAGAAGAGGTTTTACTTGCTTTTCTGGCGATATTAATCGCCTTAATAAATTCGGAACTCTTTCCGATTAAATTATCAAAATTGTACTGATTCCTTCCTTTTCGAGTATTTTCTTGAGGATCAATTAATTGATCCTGCAATTGTTGAATCTGGTCCGATAATTTTTTTATTTTTGTAATGTTTTTAGCAATTTCTAAAGCACCTATTTTTTCGCTTTTATGATAGAGGGGAAACGTTGAGTTTATCGTAGTGATTTCTTTTCCTTCATGATTTAAATAAGTTTGACTCTTATTAATTATAGGTTTTTCTGTTTTTAATACCCTGAGTAGCGTACTGCTCTCTTCGTTTAAACTAGGAAACAAGGATAGAAGATTGGTACCTATGACGTCTTTGGTGTTCATTTCTTCTAATGTTGCCATTTCATCATTATACAAAAGGGTTTTTCCATGGATATCAATGACATGAACGCCTTCTTCTATTGAGTAAAGAATTTTTTCCAAAATCACATTTAATTCACTCTTTGAAATCAAAAGACTCTCCCCTTTTGGATAAAAAAGGTAGAGTCTGTAAAATACTCTACCTTTTTTATCTTTACTTATACTTTATATCTAATTACATACCCTAAAGTTAACTTTCTGTTATTTTACTGAATCATATAACTGATATTTACTGCAAAGTTCATCTACCATTTTTATGGCTTCCGATTTTTTATCAGGACTTGTAATAATCAGATCCATAATTTCAGCAATTACAGCCATATCCTCTTCTTTCATCCCTCTAGTAGTAACAGCCGGGGTCCCGATTCTAATTCCGCTCGTCACAAAGGGGCTCTCTGGATCAAAAGGGATAGTATTTTTGTTAACGGTAATTTTCACTTCATCCAATAGACTTTCTGCTTTTTTCCCTGTAATATCTTTATTTCTTAAGTCTACAAGAAGCAGATGAGTATCTGTACCACCGGAAACTAACGTAAAGTCCCGTTTTTTCAACTCTTCGCCTAGAGCTTTGGCATTTTTAATCACCTGCTGTTGATATTCATTAAACTCCTCACTTAATGCTTCTTTAAAAGCTACAGCCTTAGCAGCAATGACATGCATTAATGGACCACCTTGCATCCCCGGGAAAATTGCTTTGTCAATTAGCTTTTTATGCTCCCCTTTGCAAAGGATGGCGCCTCCCCTTGGCCCTCTTAATGTCTTATGAGTAGTTGTGGTTACGAAGTCTGCATGCTCGCATGGATTCATATGAAGTCCCGCAGCTATTAGGCCTGCAATGTGAGCCATATCTACCATAAAATATGCGCCTACTTCGTCAGCAATTTCTTTGAATTTTTTAAAATCAATTTCTCTCGGATAGGCGCTGCCTCCGGCTACAATCAGCTTCGGTTTTGCTTCTAGTGCTTTTTCTCGTACTACTGCGTAATCAATCTGCTGAGTATCAGAATCTACTCCATAGTCTACAAAGTTATAATAGGACCCGGAAAAGTTCACTGGACTTCCGTGGGTCAGATGACCTCCATGGGATAAATTCATTCCAAGAACCGTATCTCCTGGCTTTAATACCGCAAAGTATACACCGAGGTTTGCATTAGAACCGGAATGAGGTTGAACATTCGCATGTTCTGCATTAAATAATTTTTTCAATCGATCAATGGCGAGATTTTCCGCCACATCTACCTCTTC
>SKOH01000044.1 GCA_007120165.1 Clostridiales bacterium | reverse complement strand
GGAGGACGCCTCCCCCTCGTTTGTTTTCCCGCTCTTTTTTTCCGTTTTTCCAAAGCTTAACAGATCCTGTCTTCGAAGGGTTGCCAACCGGGCTCCGAGATAGCCGAGGAAAATGGCCGTGATGATGGTTAAGCCTTCCCCCACGAAGGGCAGCGGTATGCTAAGCAGCAGCCGGCTGATAAAATAGGTTATGATAAGTCCTGCCAGCACGCCGATGGTCCCGATAATCATATCCCCCGTCGGGATTTTCGAGAACTCCGCTTCAATCTTTAGTACCAGACTTCTTCCGAAATTTAATAATATTGGAGAGATTATATAAATTATAAGTGCGCCGATGATAAATGCGAGCAGACTACCGATAATTCCCATCCGTACCCCTTGAAAAGTTTCCCCTAAATAATTTCTGCTGTAATAAAATAATACTACGCCTGTAATACCCCCCAGTACAATGATACTCCATTTTGCAATCTTACTGAACATTACGCTGTCACCTCTTTCATAAATTTTCCATGTTTGCCATGGTGCTGTATAAGTCTCCTGTTTCCCCTTTGGTAAAACTTTCACCCTTTTAAACTTACCAACATACTATTTATACCCCTTATCCCCTCCCTATACCAATTTTTTTTTCGATCGCCACAGGATATTGCCGGCTTCCTTAAATAATACGAAAAAAGTGTGTATTTGATGTGTCATTGTCCACAATTTCGTAAAAACAGCGGATTAACGGTTCCCCACTCCCTTTAGTTTTGATAGGTCAGCTTTCGCCAGAAGGCCTCCATCGGGCCGTTTTTACGGCGGGCGAGCCACCATTTGCTGATAAACAGCTGAAGGATAAAAAATCCAGCGGCTAAGGGGAAAAAACTCCAATAGGGAAGTTTTCCATAGAGTCCGAGACCGTATCCGTTAAACACCACACTCCAAAAGACGGTCTGCATCAGATAGTTGGTCAGGGCCATTCTCCCCATATACCGTAAGGGCCGCAACACCTTTTCCCACCGGGGATAGCCAAGGAGTATCAAAAGCCCCGACATATAAAAGAGGCTTCCGGAAACCGTCAGCAGATCCCCTAAGGCCCCTTCCAAGAAAGCGAAGGTATAATATGGGGTTGCTCCACCGGTGTAGAGGGCGAAAAAACGGGTGAGAAGAATCAGCAGCAGCGACGAAAAAGCGCTGTATTGAAACACTTTCCCGATGGCCGCCCGGTGAGTTTTCAGATTTTGAAAGACCCCTTTTTGTCCCAGGAAGCACCCGAGGTAAAACAGTCCGAGAATTTTCGGCAGCAGCAGCAGCAGATTTGCCGGGGCGTCCTGTACTTCATGGACGAGGCGGTAGCGAAGAAGGGCAAGATAAGACCCCTGACTATAGATTTCGTCGGCATAGGGAATCCTCGGGGAGGTCAGCATCCCCTGAAAGAGCCCCGGTTCTTCGATTAGGGCACTGAAAAATCCGTTAAACAGCGCCGCGATCAGGAGCCAGAATACAGCCCTTCGAAGAAGCCGCTGCTCACTGACATTGCCGCTGTAAAGGAGGATCAGACCGATGACGGCGTAGGTGTGAAGAATATCCCCGTGCCAGACAAATACCATATGAATCATCCCGAAGACCAGCAGCACCAGCATTCTTCGAATAAAATAGTAGGACATCTCCTTGGCGGCGGGCGGGTCCAGCCGGGTCCCGGCGGTCGAGGGCGGCGGGGTACGGTTCATAAACAGAAAAAAACCCAAGCCGAAGAGAATGGAAAAACTCGTATAAAATTTCCCCTGAAAAAATACCTCAATGGCCAGGGCCGACAGGCGGTTCATCCCTTCCAGGTCCATTCTGGAAACACTAAAGCCCACCCGGCTGGTATGCATCATCGTAAGATTGACCAGCAGCACTCCAAAGAGGGCAAATCCCCGAAGAATATCCAGCTCCTCAATTCGTTTTTTCCTTGCTTCCATGGCGGCCTCCTGTTAAAAAAGACAAAGAAGCCGATTCCATCGGCCCTTTGCCTTTCAAATTCCTCTGTGACGTATTTCTTCTGCGCTTTTAGTGAAGCAGATCGTCCAGCACCGTATCTTCCCGGATTACCAGTACGTCGTCATACCCGGCGTTTTCCAGCTGCTTGACTTTTTTGCCCAGCTTCGTAAAGGCCCGTACCATCGAGATCATCTGTCCCCGATCCCGAAGGGCTTCGGCAAAGGCTACGGTTTTTTCCAGATCCTCCTCGGCGGTAAATACCAGCGCCCGCTTTTTCGGCTGTTCCGGAATGACAAATCCCTTTTCCTGGAGGATCGCAAAAATCCGCTCAAATCCGATGGAAATACCCACCGCGGGAAGGGAATCCTTTTGAAACTTCGATAACAGGTCGTCGTATCTTCCGCCGCCGGCGATGGCGCTTTTAAAATCCCGGCTTTCAATTTCAAAAATCGGCCCGGTATAATATCCCATGCCCCGAACCAGCGTCGGAGAGAACTCGATGGGATAATAATCCTTCACATTATCAATTAACCGCTGAAGGTCCTTCGCTTCCTCACTGTCGAAAGCTTCCAGCCCTTCGTCGTCAATGGTCTGTAAAATATCCAGCAGGTTTCTTGCCGAGGCCTCTTCGAAGCCTTTATCCAGCAGTTCCTGTACCACCCCGTCTTTCCCGATTTTGTCGGCTTTGTCCAGGGTGATGCAAAGGGTGTCAAAGTCATCCCGGGGAAGGCCGGAACGCTCTACCATTTCCCTAAGCAGCCGGCGGTCGTTGACCTTTACGATGCAGTCATCAAAACCCAGTCGTCTAAGGGCTTTGGTAACGGTTAAAATCAGATCGATTTCCGCATAGACCGAATCGTCCCCTAAAATATCGATATCGCACTGGGTGAACTGACGGAAGCGACCCTTCTGGGGTTTTTCCGCCCGCCAGACATAGCCCATCTGAAAGGCTTTGAAGGGATTGATCAAATCGTTTCGGTTGTTGGCATAAAACCGGCTGAGGGGAAGGGTCAGGTCAAAGCGCAGTCCCAGGTCGCACAGGTCGTTTTCCGTGGTGTTTTCATCGATATCTTCAGGACTGAATTTGTCTCCCCGTTTTAATATTTTAAATAGCATCTGGAGATTCTCTCCCCCTTCACTGTTGGTTAACAGATCCAGATTCTCGATGCAGGGGGTTTCAATTTGGGTAAAACCGTGTTCCTTGTAGGTGTTTTGAATGGTATCCTGCATCCAGCTGCGAAGCTCCATTTCCACCGGGGTCACATCAAAGGTGCCCTTGGGGGGTAAAGTTGAAAATTTCATACGTTCATCTCCTCTTGGTCTGTCCTTTGTTTCGTAGTTCATGTCTGTTCTTTACGTCTATTTTCGGGCCTGTTTTTCCGGGCTGTTTTCAAGTCTGTTTTTCAGGGCTGTTTTTCAGGCCTGTTTTTCAGGACTGTTTTTTACAATCCTTCAGCCGAGCTTTTATCCTCCGGCTTAGCCCCTCAGGTCCTCTAAAAAGGCCTGTACCTGTTCTTTTTCCGTTGCCCAGGAGGTTACCAGGCGCAGGGCCGTATGATGGGTGCCCAGTCTTTTCCATCGGTAAAACAGGTACTTTTTCTCCAGCTGTTCAATCAGCGGCTCCGGGAGTATGGGAAAGAGCTGGTTGCTTTCGGTCTCCACGAGGAAACTGAATCCTTCCCGGTGGATGCCCTCCCGAAGGATATCCGCCATTTCATTGGCGTGGGCCGCCAGCTGAAAGAATAAATCCCCTTCGAAAAGGGTACTGAACTGAATTCCGAGGATCCGTCCCTTGGCCAGAAGGCCTCCCCGCTGCTTGACGGCATAGCGGAAGTTCTGCTGTAGCTCCCGATTATTCAGCACAATGGCTTCTCCCAGCAAGGCGCCGTTTTTCGTGCCGCCGATATAAAAAGCATCGGTAAGGGCGGCTAAATCCTCAAAGGTGAGGTCATTGCTTTTCGTCATCATGGCGGAGCCGATTCTGGCTCCGTCTAAGTAAATCATCATTCCCTGTTCATCGGCGAAGGCCCGAAGTTCCTGCAGTTCTTTTTTTGTATAACAGGTGCCCACTTCCGTGGTATTGGAAATGTAAATCACCCGGGGCAGCACCATATGTTCATCCTCATGTTCCTCTAATACCTCCAGGATCTGATGGGGGGTAATTTTCCCATCCTCCGTGGGGATCGTATTGATTTTATGGCCGACGGCTTCAATGGCTCCGGTTTCATGGACCGCAATATGGGCCGTCTCGGGAGCAATCACCGACTCGTAGGGCTTCAGCATGATTCCCAGGGTCGTAAGATTGGCCTGGGTGCCGCCGGATACCAGATGGACTTCCGAATGATGTTTTTTACCCAGAAGCCGTTTGATTTCCTCCTTGGCCTGCCTGGTAAACCCATCGTCGCCGTAGCCCTCTTCCGGCTGCTTATTGGTCTTTGTGAGGCGCTTTAAAATTTCCGGGTGGGCCCCTTCACTGTAATCATTTATAAAAAAACCTTTATATTCATTGGTATTTTTCATTTTCTCACCTGCTTTTCTTCCCCATGGGAGGATTACATGCTTACTGCGGTGCGTAAATGTTCAAGTTTTCCGATTTCATCGGCGGCGATCTTTTGTAGATAGCTCATGACCGCTTTTCGGGTGATGATTCCCACAAAGATTTTCTGATCATCCACCACCGGGATAAAGTTCTGTTTCATAATCAGCTCCACTACCTCTTCGATCTCGGCATTGATGGATACCGGATAATTGCTATGGTTTCTCGGTATTTTTTTCAGTGAAATTTTATTGGTGCCCTCGAAGGTTAAATTCGGAGTGTTCTTCATCTTCCAGAGTAAATCCCCTTCGGTCAGGGTCCCTACGTATTTCCCCTGTTTATCGACAATCGGTACGGCGGTGTAGCGGTGATATTCCATTTTTTCCAGCGCCTGGCGCATCGTGGAGTCCTTATCAAGACAAACACTCTCATGCTTCGGTGTAATGAAAAATGCAATATTCATATTTAGATCTCCCCCTTAAGTTTCATTATAACAAGAAAAGTAATTTTTGCATAACCTCAATCCGTTTTTTCTGTGAAAATTTAAACCCTTTCCTGAACGATGGATTTTACCTTGGCAATCATGATATCGATGGCTACCTGGTTAAAGCCGCCTTCGGGAATAATGATGTCGGCGTACTTTTTATTCGGCTCCACAAACTGCAGGTGGGCCGGCCGTACGGTGCTGAGATACTGATCAATGACGGATTCCAGGCTTCGTCCCCGGTCCCTCATATCCCGAAGGATTCTTCGGATGATCCGAACGTCGGAATCGGTGTCCACAAAGATTTTGATATCCAGCATACGCCGGAGCTTCGGTTCGTCCAGCAGCAGGATCCCTTCCAAAATGATAATATCCTTCGGATAAAAGGTCTCGGTTTCCGGCTTTCGGTTGTGATTTTCAAAATCATAGGAAGGTTTTTCAATGCACTGGTTACTGGTCAGTTTGGTCAGATGCTCAATTAACAGATCCATATCAAAGGCCAGGGGGTGGTCATAATTGGTCTTTACCCGCTCCTCAAAGGTCAGGTGGGACTGGTCTTTGTAGTAGGCGTCCTGTTCAATAATTGCAATGTTTTTTTCCGACAGACTGTCGTAGATTGCCTGGGCTACGGTACTTTTCCCGGATCCGGTTCCTCCGGTAATGCCGATTAAAATCGGTTTATTGTTCATCATGATCCATCCTCTCTTTACGAAGCATATCATAGGGTTTTACCGGACGATCGACGGGAATTCGAATAAGCTGTTTCGGATGGGGGGCCACATCGACGGACTCCCCCTCTTCATTGATCATCTCCCGGATTTCCAAGGTCTGGGTCTCTTTTTCCGGACCCACAATTTCGATGGTATCCCCTTTAAAGAACCGGTTTCGCTGTTCGATCAAGGCGGTTTTCGTCTCGTGGTCGTAGGATTTTACCAGTCCGATAAAGGTAAAGTCCCGGTGATAGGATTTATCGGCATAAATATGCTCCTTTTCGTCGGGCTTGTTAAAGTAAAAGCCGGTGGTAAATTCCCGGTGGCTTACCTTTCGGATTTCCTTTAGCCATTCCGGCTGAAAAGACCAGTTTTCAGGATCCTCGTAGTAGGCGTCAATGGCCATACGGTAGGCTCTGACGATGGTGGCCACGTAGTAGATGGTTTTCATCCGTCCTTCAATTTTCAGGCTTGTAATCCCGGCGTTAATCACCTCAGGGATGTGTGCGATCATTGATAGATCCTTGGAGTTCATAAAGTACGTGCCTTTTTCATCTTCATAGATGGGCATGTACTGTCCCGGACGTTTTTCCTCGACTAAATAATAGTTCCACCGGCAGGGCTGGGCGCATTCCCCGCGGTTGGCGTCCCGATTGGCCATATAGTTGCTCAGCAGGCACCGGCCGGAATAGGAGATGCACATGGCGCCGTGAACGAAGGCTTCCAGCTCCACCTTGGGGTCGATTTTCTCCCGGATTTCGTGGATTTCGTTAAAGCTCAGCTCCCGGGCCAGGACCACCCGCTCCGCCCCCATTTTATGCCAGAAATTAATGGTCCGGTGATTGGTCGTATTGGCCTGGGTACTGATATGAATATCCATATCCGGCAGGGTTTCCTGCACCAGTTCAAAGGTTCCCGGGTCCGAGATAATGACCGCATCGATGCCGGTTTTTTCCACCTCGGTCAGATAGCTGTCCAGTCCTTCAAAATCTTCATTGTGGGGAATAATGTTTAACGTAAGATATACTTTCACGCCCCGCTCATGGGCAAAGGCAACCCCTTCTTTAATTTCTTCCAGGCTGAAGTTTTTCGCTGCGGCCCGCATACCGAAAATCTGTCCGCCCAGATACACCGCATCGGCGCCGTATAAAACCGCCATTTTCAGGCGTTCCAAATCCCCTGCCGGGGCCAGTAATTCTACTTTTTCCATAAATGTGCCTCCTAGTTTTTCTTCGGGTTCCGGTTAGGCGTTAGCGTTCCCATATCGGTTATACCCATGGATTTACTATTGAATCGATATTTCGCAGTACAAATTTATTTTTATTGCGGCGGTTTAGCCCCTGCTGTCAGCGCTTCTTATAGGACAGGGCCACCCCGTCACCAATGGGGATAATGCTAGTGGTCAGCTCCTTATGGCGGGTGATGTATTCCAGGTACGCCCGCATCCGATGAACAATGGTTCGTTTCCGCCGTTTGACCAGTTCTTCGCTGGAGACCATCCCTTTATATAATATATTATCCGAGACCAGCAGTCCGCCGGGCTTAAGCAGGGATATGGCAAGGTCCAGCATCTCCCGGTAATGGCCTTTTCCCCCGTCCATAAAGATCAGGTCATAGCCTCCCGGCAGAAAATGAAGGGTTTCCAAAGCGTCCCCGGGGATGATCTGAATACGGTCGCTATAGCCCCCCCGTTGGATATTTTTTTTGGCAAGGGCCACCATTTTTTCACTCCGCTCCAGCGTAACAATCTTACCGCCGCTTTCCATCGCCTCGGCCATGATCATGGCGGAGTAGCCGATGGCGGTGCCGATCTCCAGGATTTTTTCAGCTCCGGCGGTTTTGACCAGCACTTTTAAAAGCTCCGCCACCTCCCGCTGGATGATCGGGACGCTGTGGGTCTCGGCATAGTTTTCAAGTTCTTTTAACAGGCCCTGATGGACTGGAAGCAGCTCTTCTATATAATCCTTAACGTGCTGCTGCAGGATTTTTTCCTCCGAGGTGTCCTCGGCTTCCCCGACTGCTGCCTTATTATGGAATTTGCTTTCCTCGATAGGGTGATCTTCTTTTTTAAACTCGGTCATAGGATTTACCTCCTAAGGGTAAGTAGCTTTTACTATTCACGGACGTGCTTTTATGCCCGCATGCTGTTTTTATATTTCTAACCCGTTAGGAAAACAGCATAATCAGCGGGACCAGAATCGGCACCAGACTGGAGAGTACCACCCCGGTGATAAAGGATATAATGGCAATATGGGCATTGGTGGACCTTGAAATGACCGGCAGCACGGTATCCATGGCCGTCGCTCCCGCCGGTGCTATGGCTTCCACCTTGCCGATATATTTCGCAATAAAGGGAATCGATACCAAAGCGATGACTTCCCGGGAGATATTGGTTACAAAGGCCAGGGTGCCGAGATAGGCGCTGTGCTTGGAAAGCTCAATGGCCGATAGGGAGTACCATCCGAAACCGGCGCCGATGGCCGCGGACTCGATAGGGTTCATCCCCATTAAAATCCCGGCTGCGGTGGTGCCGAGAATGCTTCCCACCGCCACCATCAGCGGTACCAGAAAAACTTTGAATCCGATCCGTCGAATTTTCCCGAGAATTCCCCGGTTGGACCCGATATCGATTCCCACAAAAAACAGCAGCAGTCCGAGACCGAGGCTGATCCAAAAACCCATGGAATCCCCGAGACTTTCGGGAAAGAGGAAGATGCCGCTTAGGACCCCGAGGGCCACGGTCAGTAAAATCATCACACTCATTCTCCCTCACCGCCTTTTACCAGTACTTTTTTTGCTATCAGCCGAACACCGATAATGCTGAAGATAATCGATGCCAGGGCAAAGATGATTCCCTGCAGACCAATGGTTCCAAAGGACCGGATAACCTCTTCGTCCAGACCGATGGATACTCCCATAATAAACAGCAGCAGTAACAAACAAAGAAATTGAATGGTATCCATTCGCTTCATCAGCGCCTTCGGCAGCCGTCCCCGATTTCCGAGGAAAGCGCCGAAAATCATGATTGCTATATACAGTAAAATATTCATCTGCCCACCTCTTTCCTATGTATTCAGCAGAAAAGGGAGAGGGGGTCTTCGCTTTTTTCTCCCTCCTGCTGTTTTCTGTTTCGCCGCACAAAAATGAAACTCTAACTTTCATCGTTAGAGTTCCATATTTGCTGTCTAATTTATTATATTATACTTTCTTTTAAACTTCCATAATTATAGGCAGAATCATTGGACGCCGCTTGGTCTTCTCATAAAGGAAGGTTTTCAGCTGGTCCCGAATGGCCCCTTTGATCACCGACCATTCCTTGGCGTTTTGCTTTTCGCAGTTTTCCAAGGCTTTCGATACCACGTCCTTGGCATCGGACATTAGGGATTCCGATTCCCGAACGTATACAAAACCTCGGGAGATGATATCCGGTCCGGCCATGACTTTTCGGTTTTCCCGTTTGATCGTTACAACCACGATCATCAGGCCGTCCTCGGCCAAATGTTTTCGGTCCCGAAGAACGATGTTTCCAACGTCTCCAACACCCAGTCCATCAACCAGAACCTGTCCGGAGGTAATCTTGCCGGTAACCTTTGCGGATTCTTCGGAGAATTCCATAATGTCTCCGGTCTCTCCCACAAAGATGTTTTCCTTGGGCATTCCCAGCTCTTCCGCCAGCAGTCCGTGCTGTCGAAGGTGTCGTACTTCTCCGTGAACCGGAATAAAGTACTTGGGTTTTACCAAGCGGTGCATCAGCTTTAATTCTTCCTGGCAGGCATGGCCTGAGGTATGCACGTCGTAGAGCTTGTCATAAATGACTTCCGCACCCCGGTCATAAAGAAGGTTCATTACCTTTCCGACCAGTTTTTCATTTCCCGGAATCGGCGTGGAGGAAAATACCACGGTGTCCCCTTTTCGAATATCCAGGGTCCGGTGTTCGTCACTGGCCATTCTCGGAAGGGCCGCCATGGGCTCTCCTTGAGAACCGGTAACGACTACTACCACTTCTTCATCGGGATAATCGTCCATTTCCTTTTCGGTAATGGTAATTCCCTCGGGAATGTTCAGTACGCCCAGTTCCTGAGCTACGGCACCGACGGTCAGCATGCTTCTTCCCGCAAAGACGACCTTTCGGTTGTATTTCACGCAGGAATTTACAATCTGCTGAATCCGGTGCACATGGGAGGCAAAGGTCGCAATGATGATTCGGCTCTTTCTGGAGCTGAAGATTTCATCAAAGGTGTCTCCCACGCTTTTTTCCGATCGGGTGGTTCCCGGCCGCTCGGCATTGGTGCTGTCTGCCAGCATTACCAGTACCCCTTTTCGACCGATCTCGGCGATTTTATCCAAATCGATGATCTGTCCGTCAATGGGGGTGTAGTCTATTCGAAAGTCTCCCGTATGGAAGACCACCCCTGCCGGGGTTTCCACCGATAATGCAAAGGCATCGGGAATACTGTGGGAGGTACTTACAAACTCTACCTTAAAGGCCCCCAGCTGAATCTTTTGTCGGGGCTTTACCCGTTCGATGTGGGCATTTTTCATTTTAAAGCCCTTTAATTTGTTCTCAATCAGTCCTACGGTCAATCTACTTCCGTATACCGGCACATTAATCTTTTTCAGGAAGTAGGGCAGTGCTCCGATGTGATCCTCGTGTCCGTGGGTAATCACAACCCCTTTAACTTTCTCTTTGTTCTTCAATAGATAGGTAATATCCGGGATTACGATATCCACTCCGAGCATTTCTTCTTCGGGAAAGCTCAGTCCGCAGTCGATGATCAGGATCTCATCCTCATATTCAATCGCGGTCATATTCTTTCCGATTTCCCCTAGTCCTCCTATGGGAATAATTCTTAACTTGTCTTTTTTGCTTGCCAAATTTGTCACTCCTTCTACTATTTATGTTTACAATCCGAACATAAGCCAAAAAACTTTAATTTATGGTCCTTTATGTCGAAATCATATTCCTTTTCAATTTCTTCTTCCAAATGATCCAACAGATCAATTTTTACTTCAATAATTTTACTGCACTGCTGACAGATTAAATGATGATGCTGATGGTCCTCTTCATCGGTTTTAATCTCGTATCTTGAACATCCGTCATCCAGATTGATTCGGGAGATAATATCCATTTCTTCCAATAACTGCAGGGTACGGTACACCGTGGCCAAACCGATTTCCGGACAGTCCTTTCGAACCAGTTCGTAAATCTCTTCGGTATTTAAGTGTTCCCCTTTGTTCTGTATAATTACATTTAACGTAGCCCGTCGCTGGGGAGTTAATTTGCTTCCCTTTTCCTTTAGCCGTTCCTTTAAAACATCCATGTTTTCCATCATATTGGCCGCCCTCGCTTCTCAATTAATAATTATTTTCATAACTAAGTATACTGGATATCCCATCAGTTGTCAATCATTAATCCGACAACTGATAATCCCTCAGCAAGGATTTTCGGCGCGGCTGCTTAGCGGGTTGGGATTTCCACTGGAATTTCTCTGAGCAGCTGAATTTTTTCCGGTGTGACGGCGCAGTTATAGGCGCGGAAATTGACTCCGGCTTTATCGGCCAGTATTACCGCTTTGGAAAATTCGGGATCCATTTCTTTATTCGGTCGGAAAAAGGTTCCGTCATTTCGCTGCACAACAAAAAATACTTCACCGCGATGCCCGGCCCGAAGGGCGTCGATCAGCTCCAATACATGTTTTACACCCCGCAGGGTGGGAGCATCGGGAAAGGTGGCCAGTCCGTTATTTTTTACCAATGTAACGCATTTCGCCTCAATCAGTGCCAGCTTTTTGGTAACCGGGTTTAATAAACTCAGATCAAATCGGCTCTTGCCGAAGGTGACTTCCCGCTTTACCCCACTGAACCCGTCATAGTCGGGAATGACCCCTTGGATAAAGGCTTTTTCCAATAACTGATTCGGCAGTTTCGAGTCCAGGGAAATCAGCGTCTTTCCGTGGTAGACCATTAACAGGTCGAACCTGGTTTTTCGATGAGGGGCATCCACTTTTCGAAGGATCACCTTCGCATCCTTGGTAAGGAGCTCCTTCATCCGTCCGGTATTGGCGATGTGTACGGTTTCCAGATTCCCTTCAACGAAGACCTCCCCGATAAACCGGTTTACCCTTCGCTGAAAGGAACCCGGAACTTTTTCTCCGGGTATTGCTATAGAAACCATAGGGTTTTACTCTTCGTCTTCGAAGTCTTCGTCGTCGTCTTCATTATGATCTTCTTCCAGAATGGACTCATAGGCATCCACAACTTTTTGGTACTCTTCATCGTCTTCGATGGCAACGAGTACAAATTCGTCTTCTCCGGCGCCTTCGTTTTCAATACGGAAAACGTAGGCTTCGTCCTCTTCTTCCTCTTCTAAGGGCATTAAAATGGTGTATTCTCTGCCTTCCAGCTCTAAGGTCATAATAATCTCAAAATCCTTTTCCTCGTCGTTCTCGTCAATCAGGGTGATGATATTTTCTCTTTCTTCCATGGTTAAAAAACCTCCTTTAATTTTTCTTTAATTTGATGATTCGTGAAATATATTGTTTGTTTCATCATAATCCTTATTAAAATAATGGTGTTTCCTCCTGGTGAAACCTCGGCTATAAACTGTCCAGATAGCCCTGGAGAATGTGAACCGCAGCCATTTTATCAATGACCCCTTTTCGTTTTTTCCGGCTGACATCGGCCTCGATCAGGGTCCGCTGGGCGGCTTTGGTGCTTAGGCGTTCATCCCAGTAGATAATGGCGACGCCGAATTTGTTTTTCAGTTTTTCGCAAAAGACCTTGGTTTTTTCCCCTTGGGGACCCAGGCTTCCATTCATATTTTTCGGAAGTCCCGCCACGACGGTTTTGATGCCGTGGGCCTTGATGATTTCCTCCAGACGCTGATAATCTTCCCTTTTGCTTTTTCGAAAGATGGTCTCGATTCCCTGGGCGGTAAAGCCCAGCGCGTCACTGACGGCCACGCCGATGGTGCGGTCTCCCACATCCAGTCCTAAAAACTTTTCCATAAATCCTCCTTGTTGCGGCGTAAAATGCGCCGCATTCTCTGTTCCCTGCTAAATCACTTTAATACAAAAGTCGGGACAAACTTTGCCGCAGTAGCCGCAGAGCACACAGCGCTTCGGATCCACTAGGGCGATTTTTTTTCCGGTATTTTCTGTTACTGTAAGGGCATTCATATTACAGCGCTTTACGCACCGTCCACAGCCTGTACACCAGTCTGCAATCTGCAGGGTGCGGGGCTGGGCTTCGATTTTTTTTATCAGATCATCGGAAATTTCCTGTTTTGAAAAAATTCCCGCATTTACTTCTATTTCTTCCTTGGTCTGCATTCCGACGGCAATGGCGTCCAGGTCCGGGGTGTTTAAGACAAAGTCAAAACCCTTTTGAAAATCGGAAAGGAGATGGCCTCCTCCCAGGGGTTTCATCCCGAAGATGCCGATATCGTTTTTTTTCGCTAGGTGAATGGCTTCGAGCATTTCGTCGATGGTCCCGTCCACGATTCCCAGACCCTGATAATTGACAATGGGGTGAACCACATCAATGGCCCCGTGGCGTACGGCGGCTTGGACCCCGGCGACAAAATGGGTGGAGATGCCGAAGCTCCGAATAACTCCTTCTTTTTTCTTTTGCAGGAAGTAGTCAATGGCCTCCTGATGTCCCCGAAGGGTATGTTCACTTTCCTGTTCATGAAGCATAAACAGATCGATATAGTCGGTTTCCAGGCCGGCAAGGGCCTCGTCCAAACTCTTTCCTGCGGTATCCGCCGAGTAGGCATAGGACTTTGTGGCGATGTGTATCCGGTGCCTTCCCCATTGTTTCAGCGCCCCTTTAATCTGATGATAATTCTCATAAAGGGATGCGGTATCGATAAAGTTTATGCCGTGATCGAAGGCATGAAGCAGCAGTTCCTCTGCCTCTTTTACCGGCAGATTTCGCTGCAGGGGACTGATGGTTAAGGATCCGAAGCAAAGTTTCGAGACCCTGAGGCCGCTTTTTCCCAGTCGATTATACTCCAAAATGATCCTCCTTCAACATCCGTGCATATTAAAAATAAGTATAACACAGTTGTTCTAAAAAACAAAAACCCTTCCATAAAAAAAGTAAGAGGCTTTCCCCTTACTCCCCTCGTTTATTTGGATAAGTAAGACCGCAGGAGTTCTTCCAGTAGTTCATCCCGCTCGATCTTGGAAATGATGCTTCTTGCGTTGTTATGGCTGGTAATATAGGTCGGGTCGCCTGATAACATGTATCCGATGAATTGGTTAACCGGATTGTAACCCTTTTCCTCAAGGGATTGGTAGACGGTTTCAATAATCGTTCTCGCTTCCTGCTGTTTTTCCGTGTCAATGTTAAACTTCATGGTAGATTGATCATCGTACATGAGAGCCCCTCCTTCTTAATATCGTCTTCTGTTAAATACTATTTTACCATAGAATTCAAAACTTTAAAACCTTCGTCGGTTTTTTCTTTTGAAAACTGCTGTCAGTTTAACTGATACAGGACCAAACCCGTAAGCATTAATACCAGGCCGATGGCTTTCTGCATCGACAATAGGATGATGGGCTCCCCGAAATAGCCGAAATAATTGATGCCTGCAGTAATCAGTATCTGGGTGACGATCATTAGCGTAATGGTATAGCTCGCCCCGATGGAGGAAATCCCGTTGATCACACTGAAAATGATGACCACCCCCATCACGCCCCCGAGCAGATAATAGGGCTGAACCTCTTTTAATGGACTGAAATTCAGATTTTCAAACAGCAGCATGATGATAAAGGCCACCACAAAACCGCTGCCGTGGACAAAGGTATTGGTATGCCAAAAACCGATTTTATCACTGAGGCGGGCATTGAAAATTCCCTGCATCGACACCATGACCCCGGCCAAAATCGAAAAGATCATTCCGTATAACATCGCCCTCACTCCTTTCATTATTGTATAACCTTGCCGGCGCAGCATTATCCCTAAAGAACGCCTTCAATTGCAATAAAACCCCTCCATAAAACCGGCATCATAATACCAGGTTTATAGAAGGGTTTATTCATTGACCGAATCTTTTTCCAGGGCATATTTCCCTAAGAAAACCAGCAGATGTTCAATGACCTACAGGGTTTCCTCCACGTAGGATTTTACAGCCTCCAGGGCTTCGTTGATTTTTTCCGGGTGCCTGCCCCCGGCCTGGGCCATATCCGGCCGTCCCCCGCCGCCGCCGCCGGCCGCTTTCGCTCCGACCTTGACGATGTCTCCGGCTTTGATGCCCTTTTGAATTAAATCCTTCGTTACGATGGCAATAAAGTTTGCCTTACCGTTATTCTTTCCCCCCAGGAGGATGATGCCGCTTTCGAGTTTTTCCTTCAGACCGTCGCCGACCTTTCGGATTTCGTCCATTTCCTTTTCTCCCAGGTTCTCGAGGATGACCGGGACGCCTTTAATCTTTTGGGCCCCTTCCATCAGATCCCCCACCACATCTCCGGCGAGTTTGCTCTTTAGGGATTCGATGGTTTTGTTCTGCTCTTTTTGTTCCTCGAGAATCTCTTCGATCCGCCTAAGGATATTGTCTTTTTTCACTTTCAGTCTTGCCGCCGCTTCATTAACCAGGCTTTCCTGCTGCTGCATCAGACGGTATACCTCTTCTCCGGTTACCGCTTCTATTCTTCTTACCCCGGAGGCCACACTGGACTCGTGAAGGATTTTAAACATGCCGATTTTGCTGGTGTTATCCACGTGGCAGCCCCCGCACAGTTCGTTGGAGTAATGCTCCACTTCAATGACCCGGACATGGGCATCGTATTTTTCGGTAAACAGGGCCGCCGCCCCTTTTTTCTTCGCATCCTCCAGGGACATGGTAGCGGCCGTTACCGGCTGTCCGTTAAAGATCACGGAATTTACCTGGTCTTCGATTTTTTCGATTTCCTCTTTGGTCAGGCCTTCAAAATGATTAAAGTCAAAACGCATCCGTTCATCGCTGACAAAGGAGCCCGCCTGATTGACATGGTCTCCGACGATATCCTTCAGGGCCTGGTGCAGGAGGTGGGTTCCGGTATGGTTTTTCGTTGTGGCAAAGCGCCGTTTCTCATCGATATGCAGCGTCACCTCTTCCCCGGTTTTTACCGCACCGGAAAGAACGGTTAAGCGTTTATAGGTTCGTCCGTTTTTATCCTTTTGGGTATCGAGTATTTTTCCTTCGAAAAAGTCATGGTAGGCTCTTCCCTGGTCGCCGATCTGTCCGCCGCTTTCTCCGTAAAAGGGGGTTTTATCGGTAATCAGCAGGACTTCCATGCCTTTTGTCGCTTCCTCTACGGCTTGCCCTTCCGATACCAGGGCCATAACCTTTGCGGTCTCTTTTGAGGAAGTGTAGCCGGTAAACAGGGTTTTCAGCATGGGATCCACGGATTTTAACGGATCCTCGGCCCAGCCTTCGTTGCCCTGTTTTTGACGGGAACTTCTGGCCAGGTTTCGCTGTTTTTCCATGGCTGCTTTAAAAGCCTCCTGATCCACGGTGAACTCCTTTTCCGCTAAAATCTCCAGCGTCAAATCCAGGGGAAAACCATAGGTGTCATACAGTTTAAAGGCGTCGGCCCCTGAAAGGATCGACTCTCCTCTTTTCTTTAAGGCGTCAATGTATCCGTCGAGGATTTCCATTCCCTGACCGATGGTCTCCTGGAATTTTTCCTCCTCCACGGTAATGATTTTTCGAATATAGTCTTTTTTCTCCTGCAGCTCGGGATAGTCCTCGCCGAAAATCTCCACGACGGTTTCCATCAGATCCTTCAGGAAGGTATGACGAATGCCTAGAAGCCTTCCGTGGCGGGCCCCCCGTCTAAGGAGTCTTCGAAGGACGTAGCCCCGGCCTTCATTGCTGGGAATAATTCCGTCGCCGATCATAAAGGTTACGGCTTTAATATGGTCGGTAATAACCTTGATCGACACGTTTTCCGATGCCTGTTCCGGAGAATTTTTGATTCGAACCACATGATCGTAGATTCTCTTTGCAATATCAATTTCATAAATGGAATTCACATCCTGCATAATTGCCGCTACCCGTTCGAGGCCCATGCCGGTATCGATATTGGGGTTTGGCAGTTTGGTGTAATTCCCCTCTTCATCCCGATTAAACTGGGTAAATACCAGGTTCCAGAATTCCACAAACCGGTCGCAGTCGCAGCCGGGTTTGCAGTCAGGATCGTCGCAGCCATAGGCCGGGCCCCGGTCATAATACAGCTCCGAGCAGGGGCCGCAGGGGCCGGTGCCGATCTCCCAAAAATTATCCTCCTTGCCCAGGCGTACGATGCGCTCTTTTTCCAGACCGATATGGTTATGCCACAGGTCAAAGGCTTCGTCGTCCTCTTCGTAGATCGATGCCCAGATGTTTTCCCGGGGCATTTGAAGGTCCTTTAATACAAACTCCCAGGCCCATTCAATGGCTTCTTTTTTAAAGTAGTCCCCAAAGGAGAAGTTCCCCAGCATTTCAAAAAATGTGGCGTGTCTTGCGGTTCTTCCCACGTTTTCAATATCATCGGTCCGGATGCATTTCTGACAGGTGGCCATCCGTTTGTTCGGCGGTTCCTTGGTCCCGGAAAAATAGGGCTTTAACGGGGCCATTCCCGCATTGATCAATAGTAAACTCTTATCCTCCCGGGGTACCAGGGGGTAACTTTGCTGGATGTAGTGATCCTTTTGTTCAAAGAACCTTAAAAAAGCTCTTCGAATTTCATTTGCTCCCATTGCTTTCATTGATGTTCCTCCTTTATATTTCGCTGTGGCGCTGAAATTACAGCCTTATATTCTTTTAACCAACGCGATAAAGTGTTTGCCTAAAATGTGTACCGTCACCGCACTGGGTACCGCAATCAGCATTCCGAGAATTCCAAAGACCCGTCCTCCGATCATCAGGGAAAGCATTACAAACACCGGGTGAATCCCCACCCGCTTTCCGACGACCCGGGGGGTGACGATGCCGGATTCGATCTGCTGGATTACGGTAAATACTCCGATTACCCACAGGGCTTTCCCCGGCCCGTCTAAGAGCGCGAAAAACACCGCAGGGATGATACCGATGACCGGTCCTAAATAAGGAATAATATTGGCGATTCCTGCAATCATCCCCACCAGTACCGCAAACTCCACTCTTAGAATCAGCAGCGAGATGGTGGTTACCGTTCCTACAAACAGGGCTACCAGGAGCTGACCCCGTATAAAGCCCCCTAAGGCCGCATTCATATCATATCCGATCAGGATCACCTGCTGGCGGATCCGATCGGGAATCATATGCATAATACTTTGCTTGAACTTTTCCCGGTCCTTTAGGAAGTAAAAGGTAATGATGGGGGTTAAAATGATATTGATCAGCCGGGTGAAAAACCCTCTGAAGGTCTGGAAAATTGAAGCGAAGGCCCCGAAGAACACTTCCTGGATACGGTCCATATTCAAATCAAACATCTCTCCCAGGTTCTCCAGATTATCGGGCAGAAAAACGATGTTTTGAAAATTCCTGTCGTAAAAGACCTGAAAGCTCTCGTAGGCGTTTTCGATATACTGGGGCAAAACCTCAATAAGCCTTCGAATTTCCCCCGCAATCCGGGGGAAAAAGCTGATTGATAAAACCACCAGCCCTCCGATTACCACGGCGTAAATCAGCAGAATTCCGTAGGCCCGTCGAATTCCTTTCCGGTCCATCAGCGTTACTGCGGGATTCAGGATGTAGGCGATGGCAAAGGCTGCCAGAAAGGGGGCTATCAGCTGCAATAAAAATCCCTGAATGGTATAAAGGCCAATCAGGATCAGAACGCTGAAGAAAAACAATACAAAGAAAAATATCTGTTTTTTTCCAATGGTGATCCGTCGATCCCGATAGAGGAAATTATTGCCGATATGTATTAAGTAATACACGCTGAAGCCGATCAGCAAAAGGACCCCCAGCATAATTAAAAAGGACATGAAGTTCATGATATAGCTCTGATCAGCCGCCTGGGCAGCTTCTTCATTTCCGGCGTTCAGCAAAAAAGTCCCGAACTTCATCCAAGTCTGAGTCCCCAACAAAAACCCCTCCTTTGCCGTAAAACCCGTTGATTCCTACGGCACAATATGTACATCTTCTTTCATTTTAGCAAAAAACGGAGAATAAATCCATTTAAAAAAAGAAAATACAGTTAAACACTGTATTTTCTATGGTTTTTGCTATTTTATTCTTCCTTTGCAGTTTTAACTGGGAAACTGTCCGTTTTGCCGGCTATTGTTACCCCAAGAATATTTTAGTGATGGTCCTCCTGGGCCGCTTCGGGATCGAAACCGTCCAGTTCTTCATAGTGCTTGTTATTTTTCTGAGCGTAATCATAGATAGTGGATTTGATCGCCTGCTCCGCCAACACGGAACAGTGAATTTTTACCGCCGGCAGACCGCCCAGCTCTTCCACCACTTTCTTATTGCTGACGTTCAGGGCTTCCTTAACGGTTTTTCCTTTAATCAGTTCCGTGGCAATGGAGGAACTGGCAATGGCGGATCCGCATCCGAAGGTTTTAAATTTCACATCGGTGATTACTTCATTTTCATCGATTTTAAAGTACATCTTCATAATATCGCCGCATTTCGGGTTTCCTACCTGGCCTACACCGTCGGCGTCTTTAATTTCTCCTACATTTCTGGGGTTGGTAAAGTGCTCCATTACAATTTCCGTATACATTATTGATTACCTCCTTGGATTTCTTCATATAGTGGGGACATCTGCCGCAGCCTCTCAACAATAGGAGGTAACTGCTCGAGTACATAATCCACTTCCTCTTCCGTTGTATATGCTCCGATGGTCAGTCTCAGGGACCCGTGGGCCACTTCATGGGTAAGCCCCAGGGATAACAGCACATGCGAGGGATCCAGAGAGCCTGAGGTGCAGGCGGAACCGCTGGAGGCCGCAATGCCTACCATATCCAGACTGAGGAGCAGGGATTCCCCTTCAATAAACCGAAAGGAAATGTTGGTGTTATTGGGAAGTCTTCGGGTCCGGTGACCGTTCAGCTGGGTATAGGGTACGGTTTCTAAGATTTTGTCGATCATTTTATCCCGGAGACGGGTTTTTTCCGCGATGCGCTGGTCCAGACTTTCATCGGCCAGCTCCGCGGCTTTCCCAAAGCCTACGATTCCCGGCACATTTTCGGTACCGGCCCGTTTTTTCCGTTCCTGGGCCCCGCCGTGAATCAGGTTATGAATCTTCAGTCCTGACCGGATATACAGGGCTCCGATCCCCTTCGGTCCGTGAAGCTTATGGGCGGACATGCTCATCATATCGATATTCAGTTCGTCCATATCAAGTTTTAGATTGCCCAGGGCCTGGACGCCGTCGGTATGAAAGGCCACGTTTTTTTCTTTGGCGATGGCTCCGATTTCCTTAATAGGCTGGATGGTTCCGATTTCATTGTTGGCAAACATTACGGTAATTAAAATCGTCTGATCGGTAACGGCATTTTTAAGTTCTTCGAGGTCAATTAAACCGTCGGCGTCCACGTCTAAATACGTCGCGGTAAAACCATGTTCCTTTACTAAATATTCAACGGTGTGAAGCACCGCATGATGTTCGATTTTGGTGGTGATAATATGATTTCCTTTGTTTTTATTGGCAAAGGCATAACCGATAATCGCCCAGTTATCCGCTTCGGATCCGCCGCCGGTGAAATAGATCTCCCGGGACTTTGCATTGATGGTTTTCGCGATGCGGTCTCTAGCCGTATCCACGGCGTTCTTGCTGTCTCTTCCAAAACTGTGGATACTGGAAGGATTACCATATTCGGTTTTCATAAATTCCATCATTTCTTCCAGGACTTCTTCTCTCATCGGTGTGGTTGCAGAGTAGTCCATATAAATTCGTTTGTTCATCAGTACACCCCTTTTCTTATATATAAAACATATAGTTTTTCTTATTATTAATGCGCTCCTGATCCTCGAGCATATCCGCCAAGGTTGTGGAGTCAATTACATCGTTGACGCTTTCCTGAATTCTTGCCCAAACCAGACGGGTTACACAGGATTCCTGATTCCTGCATTCATCGGAATCCGCATCGATTACACAATCCGCCGGTCCCACGGGACCTTCCAGGGAGCGTATAATTTCCCCTACGGTGATCTCTTCCGGAGGATGGTTCAGCATATATCCGCCTTGAGCCCCACGGACGCTTTTGACCAGTTCCGCCCGGCGCAGCGTGGCGATTAACTGCTCTAAGTAATGCTCTGAGATGTCCTGGCGCTGGGCGATGTTTTTTAACGTGATGGGTCCGTTGCCGTGATGGGTAGCTAAATCAAACATGGCTTTAAGCCCGTAACGACCCTTTGTTGAAAATTTCATATCAACCCTCCTCCTTAAATCGTCAGAATATTTCCGACTAAACTAGTTGGAATTCAATAAGCTCATTATAGTATACCCGAGTCTTTTTGTCAACATTAAAAAAGGAAGAATGTTTTCACATTCTTCCCGGTTCTTTTCAATTGGTTAATGAAGGTGCTGCTTTTCCCTTCATCGGTTATTTTGCGTATTCGATGGCTCGTGTTTCCCGAATCACATTGACTTTGATCTGTCCCGGATATTCCAGTTCCGATTCAATATTCTTTGTGATATCCCGGGCCAGCATAACCATTTGTTCATCGTTGTAGTTTTCCGGTTTGATCACAATCCGGATTTCCCGTCCCGCCTGAATGGCAAAGGATTTTTCCACACCTTCGTATTTGTTTGCAATTTCTTCGAGTTTTTCCAGTCGCTTGATATAGGATTCCAGGGTTTCCCGTCTTGCTCCCGGCCGTGCAGCGGAAACCGCGTCGGCGGCAGTGATTAAAATTGCTTCCAGACTTTCCGGTTCGTAGTCTCCATGGTGGGTACTCATCGCATGGATGACGGCGTTGGATTCTTTATACTTTTTCAGCAGATTCATACCGATTTCCACATGGGGACCTTCCACTTCATGGTCCACAGCTTTTCCGATATCGTGCAGCAGGCCTGCCCGTTTCGCTATTTTCGGATCCTGACCCAGCTCGGTAGCCATAATTCCAGCCAGGTGGGATACTTCGATGGCATGTTTTAATACATTCTGTCCGTAACTTGTTCGGTACTTCAGTCGTCCCAGCAGTCTCATAAGCTCAGGATGCAGTCCATATACGCCGGTATCGAAGGTTGCCTGCTCTCCTTCTTCCTTCATAATATTTTCCACTTCGATCTTCGCTTTATCAACCATCTCTTCAATTCTTGCGGGATGAATTCTACCATCCACAATCAGTTTTTCCAGTGCAATTCGTGCCACTTCTCTTCGTATCGGATCAAATCCTGATAGAATTACGGCCTCGGGGGTATCGTCAATGATCAGATCAATACCGGTTAAGGTCTCTAAGGTACGGATGTTTCTACCTTCCCGTCCGATAATTCGGCCTTTCATTTCGTCATTCGGCAGTTCCACTACGGTTACCGTGGTTTCCGCCACATGGTCCGCTGCGCATTTTTGAATGGAGTAAGCGATGATTTCCCGGGCTTTCTTATCCGCGTCTTCCTTCGCCTGGCTTTCAATTTCCTTTACCATCATGGCAGCTTCATGCCGTGCTTCTTTTTCCACGTCGTTCATTAAAATCCGTTTGGCTTCCTCCTGGGTAAGACCGGAGACTTCCTCGAGCTTAATCTTTTGTTCCTCAATTAAGCTGTCAATTTTCCCCTCTCTGTCCTCAAGATCCTTTAATTTCTTGTTGTACCTGTTTTCTTTGGCTTCTATGCCCTCTGATTTCCGATCAAGACTTTCCTCTTTTTGAAGTAATCGTTTTTCAATCTTTTGTTGTTCCGTTCGTCGGTCCCGACTTTCTTTTTCAAAATCATTTCTCAGTCGATGGACTTCCTCTTTGGCTTCCAGCAGAATTTCTTTTTTCGCAGTTTCTGCATCTTTTTTTGCTTCGTTTTCAATTTTTTCAGCTAACTTCTCTGCATTATTTATTTTTCCCTCTGCAATATTTTTGCGAATAAAATACCCAGCAAGGCATCCTACAATTGCAGCTATTAGCCCTATAATTATAGATTCGATATTGGACACCTCCTTTATTAAATTTTTTTCAAATCCCTTATTACCCTTTTTTTCTAATTAGGATGATTACATCATTACACCTTTTCATTTTATCCTTTTTTTTCATGAGTGTCAAGGCATCGATCATCGTCGAATTCCACGGAGAAAAAGCCCCGGGAGACGTCACCCGGGGCTTCAGTGATAGATTTTATTGTTATTTTTCCACAGACTAATCAGGAAATTTTCTCCTTTACTCTGTTTTCTTTCCTTTTTTAACAGCCTTTTCACCCGTTGCGTCGGCAGTATCGGCATCTGAGAGCGTCTCTTCCTTTGCCGGGTCATCGGACTTTACCGAATCGTCTTCTACCAGGTGGTGATGGATTCGGATCTTTTTTTCCAGTTCCTTTAATATTTCAGGGTTTTCTTCCAAATAGGATTTGGAATTTTCCCGGCCCTGGCCCAGACGCGCCCCTTCATAACTGTACCATGCGCCGGCTTTGTCCACGATGGAAAGCTCCGTGGCAAGGTCGAGAATGTCTCCCGATGCGGAAATCCCTTTTCCGTACATGATGTCGAATTCCGCCTTTTTAAAGGGCGGCGCCACTTTATTTTTAACCACTTTTACCCGGGTACGGTTGCCGAGAATATCGTTTCCCTGCTTGATCACATCAATTTTTCGTATATCCATTCGAACCGAGGCATAAAACTTCAAGGCCCGGCCCCCCGAGGTAGTTTCGGGATTTCCAAACATCACACCGATTTTTTCCCGAAGCTGATTGATGAAAATTACCGTTGTGTGGGACTTGCTGATGGCACCGGAAAGCTTTCGTAGCGCCTGGGACATCAGTCTCGCCTGAAGGCCTACGTGGGAGTCTCCCATTTCCCCTTCGATTTCCGCTTTGGGCACTAAGGCCGCCACGGAGTCCACGGTGATTACATCCACCGCGCCGCTTCGTACCAGGGCTTCTGCAATTTCCAGAGCCTGCTCTCCCGTATCGGGCTGAGAAACAATCAACTCATCTACTTTTACCCCGAGGTTTCTTGCATAGGTGGGATCCAGTGCATGCTCCGCATCGATAAATGCGGCGGTTCCCCCATTTTTTTGGGCCTCGGCGATAATATGTAGGGATACGGTGGTTTTACCTGAGGATTCCGGTCCGTAAATTTCAATAATTCGTCCCCGGGGAACCCCCCCTACACCCAGTGCTACATCCAGTCCGATTGAACCGGTGGGTATCACATCGATATTTAATTTTGCGTCTCCGCCCAGCTGCATGATGGAGCCTTTTCCGAACTGCTTTTCAATTTGGCCGATGGCCATGTCTAATGCTTTTTTCTTTTCCATAATTCCAGTTAAACTGGTCACACCCTTTCATTTGTTTTTCTCGAACGAATGTTCTAATTTCATTATACTGCAGTCCGAAGGAAAAATCAAAGGTTTTTTATGTGTCGAGGATTTTTTTATTTGCCCTAACGTACTCCACTCCGGAAACCACCGTCAGAATCACGGCAATCCAAAGAACAATGGTGTCCATCGGGAAGTTAATAAACCGGAAAGGAAAGTTGTCCAGCAGGATCAGGGAAATCGCCACAATCTGGGAAATGGTCTTTAACTTTCCCCAGATACTGGCGGCAATCACCAGACCTTCCGCCGCCGCTACGGCCCGGAGAACACTGATGGTAAATTCCCGGGCGATGATAATGACCACCACCCAGGCGGAAATTTCACCCATGGATGCCAGCGAGATCAGCGCTGCGGAAACCAGCAGTTTATCGGCTAAGGGGTCCATAAATTTGCCGAAATTGGTAATCTGGTTGCGGCTTCTGGCAATGTAGCCGTCCAGGGAATCGGTAATGGCCGCTAAGATAAATACAAAGGCGGCAATATAGTCGCCGTAGGGTATCTGATGCAGTAAAAACACCATAAACACCGGTACCATAAAAATGCGGATGATCGTAATTTTATTCGCTAAATTCATCGACGCTCTCTCCCATCAAATCATATTCCATCGCTCCGGTAAAACGAACCGTTACCAGGTCTCCCGGTTTATAGGGCCGGGTACCGGTAATGTATACCCCGCCGTCAATTTCCGGTGCATCTCCCCGGCTTCTGCCAAGATACTCGCCCTCGGCCAGCTCCTCTTCGATCAGTACTTCCCGGGTTTGGCCGATTTTTTCCTGATTTTTCTCCAGGGAAATCTGCTGCTGCAGTTCCATAATCTCATTTTTCCGCTGTTCTTTTATCTCTTCCGATAACTGGTCCGGCAGATTAAAGGCCGGCGTATCCTCTTCCATGGAATAGGTAAAGGCTCCCAGCCTTTCAAAGCGCTGGGTTTTTACAAAGTCTTTCAACGTTTCGAAGTCCTCTTTCGTCTCTCCGGGAAAACCCACAATCAGGGAGGTTCGAAGGACAATTTCCGGAATTTCTTCCCGAAGGCTCTGAATCAGCTCCGTAAGCTGCTGATTGCTGGTTCTTCGGTTCATTCGCCGAAGCACCGGGTCGCTGGCGTGCTGCACCGGGATATCCAGATACCTGCAGACCTTGGAGTTATTCTTAATGCTTTGGATCAGCTCTTTGGTAATCATCTCGGGATAGGAGTAAAGCATACGGATCCACCGGAGGCCTTCAATCTTTTGAAGCTCATCTAAAAGCGCCGGCAGGCGGAACTCGTCGTATAAATCAATCCCGTAGCGGGTGGTGTCCTGGGCAATCAGAATTACTTCCTTTACCCCCTGCTCCGCTAAATCCCTGGCCTCTTCCAGAATATTTTCCATCTTTCGACTGCGGTACTTCCCCCGAAGTTTCGGTATAATGCAGTAGGTACAAAGATTGTCGCAGCCGTCGGAGATCTTTAAGTAGGCGGTATAACCGGGGGTGGTAAGCACCCGTTTATGATCTTCATCAAAGGTCTTATCCACATTTCCCACATAATACAGCCGTTTTCCTTCAAGGGTTTCATTCATTACCTGTACAATACTCTCATAATCCCCGGTGCCGACAATGGCATTGACCTCGGGCAGTTCTTCCAATAAATCCTTGGCATACCGCTCGCCGAGGCATCCGGCCACAATCAGGGTTTTCAGGCGATTTTTCTTAAGGGCGCCCATCTCCAGGATCTGATTGATCGATTCCTCCTTAGCCGCTTCAATAAAGCCGCAGGTGTTGACCACGATGGCCTGGGCAAGGGTCTGATCCGCGGTAATTTCATACCCGTTTTTCTTTAAAATTCCCAGCATCAGCTCCGAATCAATCAGATTTTTTGAACAACCCAGGGATTCTATATAAACCTTTAAAGCCATTTCATCTACTTCCTTTCATTCCACTGCTTCACTGTTTCTCAGTTTCCACTTCTCAGTATAAGTCTTGTATTTTAGTTTTAACTAAATTTCAGTTTATCATATTTTAATCCATTTGTGATAAAAAGAATAAAATTATTCCGGTACCTTTTACGCCCCTTCCTAATCCTCTTCCCCGGAGTTTTCCGCTCCCGCTTCCCGCTGCTGCTCCTGCAGGTGCTCTGATTCTTTCGATACCAGTACCCGTCGGGGTTTGGACCCTTCATGGGGGCCTACGACGCCCCCTTCTTCCAGGGAATCGATTAAACGGGCGGCCCGGTTATAGCCGATTTTAAATTTCCGCTGAAGCATCGAAACCGAAGCCTGTTCCCGTTCAATCACCAGATCTCTGGCCTCCCCGTACAGGGCATCCTCGGGATCCTGCTGGGGTTTTTCCTCCACCTCTACTTCTTCTAAGAGGGAGAGCTGATACTCCGGTTCCTCATCGGTTTTGCCCTTTAAAAAGGCCACCACTTTTTCCACTTCCTTCTCCTCTACAAAGGAGCCCTGTATCCGCTGGGCCTTATTGGCACCGATGGGCTGAAAGAGCATATCTCCTTTCCCAAGAAGTTTTTCCGCGCCCCCGGTATCAAGGATGGTTCTGGAATCCACCTGGGAGGCCACGGAAAAGGCGATCCGGGAAGGAATATTCGCTTTAATGACCCCGGTAATAACATTCACCGAAGGCCGCTGGGTCGCAATGATTAAATGGATCCCGGCGGCTCTGGCCATCTGGGCGATTCTGCAGATCTTATCCTCTACCTCGCCCGGTGCAACCAGCATCAGGTCCGCCAGCTCATCAATGATAATGACGATGTAGGGGAGTTTGTCTTCGGGGAATTTTTCATTGTATCCTCCGATATCCTTCACGCCGTTTTCAGCAAACTGCTCATAGCGCTTGGTCATTTCATCCACGGCCCAGCTGAGGGCGTAGGTGGCCTTTTTCGGGTCCGTAACCACGGGTATTAAAAGATGGGGAATGCCGTTGTACTGGTTCAGTTCCACCACCTTGGGATCGACTAAAATGAGCTTGACCTCATCGGGTCTCGCTCCGTATAAAATACTTAAAATCAATGTGTTGATACAGACACTTTTCCCGGAACCCGTGGCCCCGGCAATCAGCAGATGGGGCATTTTGGCGATGTCTCCCATTACCGGCGAGCCGGATACGTCTTTTCCCAGGGCGAAGGGAATTTTTTCTTTTCCCTGCTGAAAAGATTCGGATTCCAGCAGTTCCCGAAGGTCCACCATGGTGGTTTCCTCATTGGGTATTTCGATGCCGATGGCGGCTTTCCCCGGAATCGGGGCTTCGATTCGAATGGCCGAGGCCGCCATATTCAGTGCAATGTCGTCACTTAAATTTACAACCTTTGAGACCTTTACCCCGGTTTCCGGCTGCAGTTCATAGCGGGTAATCGACGGCCCTTTGCTGAACTGCACCACTTTGGCACTGACCCCGAAGTTCTTTAGGGTCTCTTCCAGTACCCTTGCTTTTTTATGCATATATTTCCGGTCGGAGGTTCCTTCTTTTTTTGCCCGCCGGGTCAGCAGGTCGGTTCCCGGGAACTGGTAAGGCTTTTTCTCCGGGTTAAGGGCAATGTTTTCAAAATCCTCCATGCCTTCTTTTTTTATTGGAGGCTTTTGGCCTTCAGGTACCATCGACAGTTGTCCCGGCAGCGGCTGAGGGCTGTTTTCCTCCTCAAGTCCCGTTCCTTTGGAAGCGACTCCCGAAGTTTTTCCCCGGGGCTGATAATACTCCGGACTGAAAGCTTCCGGCGGCAGCCCTTTTTGTACCGGATTTTGGGAGTGCTCCCCTTCGAAATCAAGGACCTCTGTCCGGTTCTCACCGGGGGTCCATCGGGTCTCTTCATCTGCTGTTAGGGTTTCCCCGGTCTCTTCCTTGAGGTCCCTTACGGGGTCCCCTTCCCTGGCCCGTTTTTTCTCGGCCTTTGCCGCCAGGGCCTTCTTTTTCTTCTCTTCCCTTAAGAGTTTTCGGTTTTTGGCCTGAGCCTTTAGGACCCCCCACTTTTCCTTAAAGGTTTTATCAATATTTTTCCACCATTTTTTCAGGTTCTGATAGATGGAGATTTTCGTATACAGGATGAATCCGATCAACAGCGCACTTAAGGTTATGATAAAGCTTCCCCAGATGCCAAAGAGGCTGACGAGAAAATACGTCATTGTCATTCCCAAAATCCCGCTGCCCTCGCCCTCGGCTCCCAGGACGAAATAGTTTCCAAAACGCTGAACCGTACTGTGCTCCGGATACTGCAGATGATAATCCATCAACAGACTTTGCTCCAGAAGGGAGCTGAAAATCAAAAGGGATACTCCGATCAGCGCAAAAAACAGGAGATTTCGCCGTTCCTTCAGCAGCTCTTCCCGGCCTATGGATATAAAGCCCAGAGCGATAAACAAAAAGGGAAGGATGCGGGCGGTCCCGCCGAGGAGTCCCCGGAAGAAATAATTGATTCCGTTTCCGATGGCCCCTCCTCCCATATCCATAATTGCCACCAGGAGCAGCAGGCCCACTGCAATAAAAGCAATGCCCCATATTTCATTATAGTAACTCTCTTTCGATGGACTACGCCGCTTTTTTCTTTTACCGGCCATTTTCTTCACCTCATTTAATCTTGTTATGTACGAGAAAAAAACATAAACCACAGGGTTTATGCTTTATTCTTGTGTGCTTTAGTTTTACTATTTTTTAAATTTATCTTCCTTTTTCAACAGTGCCTTTCGAGATAAACTTATTTTTCCGCCTTTATCAATCTCGATGACTTTCACTTCCATCTCCTGGCCTTCCTTTAACACATCCTCCACTTTGTTTACCCGTTCATGGGCAATATTGGAAACGTGCAGAAGTCCTTCTTTTCCGGGAAGAATTTCCATAAAGGCGCCGAAGTTTGTGATTTTCACAACTTTACCCATATAGGTCTCTCCGATTTCTGCATCTTTGATGATGTTTTCAATGATTTTCATCGCTTCTTTTCCGGATTCTCCGTCCTCTGCGGCAATGTAGATGCTTCCGTCATCTTCGATGTCAATCTTCACACCGGTCTCGTCAATAATCTTGTTGATGACTTTTCCGCCGGCTCCGATAACCTCCCGGATTTTATCAGGGTGGATCTTCATTTGAAGGATTCGAGGGGCGTAGGGAGACAGTTCCGGTCGCGGCTCGGAGATTACTTTTTTCATCTCACCGAGAATGTGCAGCCGTCCGATTCTGGCTTGTTCTAAAGCTTCTGTCAGAACTTCTCTGCTGATTCCGGCAATTTTCATATCCATCTGCATGGCGGTAATTCCGTCTTCGGTACCGGCCACTTTAAAGTCCATGTCTCCAAGGAAGTCTTCCATTCCTTGAATGTCGGAAAGTATGGCGATTTCATCGTCTTCGCGCATGGCTCCCATGGCAATTCCCGCAACCATTTTCTTAAGCGGTACACCGGCGTCCAGTAACGATAAGGTGCTTCCGCAAACACTGGCCTGGGATGTGGAACCGTTGGAAGCTACAACTTCCGATACCAGTCTTAGGGTATAGGGGAAGTCCTCTTTGGAAGGAATCATCGGCTCAAGAGCTCGGCTTGCCAGCGCTCCGTGACCGATTTCCCGTCGTCCCGGCCCCCGCATAAATCCGGTTTCTCCCACACTGTAGGGAGGGAAATTGTAATGGTGCATATATCGTCTCGACTCTTCCAGTCCAAGTCCGTCAATGATTTGTACTTCGCCTACGGCGCCAAGGGTGGCTACGGTAAGCACCTGGGTTTGTCCCCGGGTAAAGAGTCCGGACCCGTGGGTCTTTGGAAGTACCCCCACATCACAAGTGATCGGTCGGATTTCATCGGTTTTCCGGTCATCGGGACGATGGTTCTCATGAACGATCATTTGTCTCAGGTGATGCTTTTCAATGTCCTTGGAAATTCCGCCGACATCTTTTTTGATCTTAGCCAGGTCTTCATCTTCCCGGTACTGCTCTTCGAAGTGGGCAAGAATTTCTTTTTTCGCTTCCGCGATTTTATCCATTCGTTCCTGCTTGTCGAAGGTTTTAATGGCGGTTCTAATCTTTTCTCCGCCAAATTCTTCCACGGCGCTGCGCAGACGCTCGTCAATTTGGGGAACAACGGCTTCCATTTTGGGTTTGTTTACTTTTTCAACGATTCCCTCCACGAAGGAGACAATTTTTTTGATCTCTTCGTGGGCGTAAAGAATCGCATCCAGCATAATATCTTCCGTAGCCTCATTGGCTCCGGCTTCAAGCATCAGTACCGCATCTTTGGTTCCCGCTACGGTAAGGTCGATTAAGCTTTCTTCCAGCTGAGTTTCACTGGGGTTTACGATATATTCTCCGTCGATCATTCCAAGCTTCACGCCGCCGATGGGACCGTCAAAGGGAATATCGGAAATTGATAAGGCAACGGAAGTACCAATCATCGCTGCAATTTCCGGTGAGCATTCCTGGTCTACGGACAT
>SKOH01000191.1 GCA_007120165.1 Clostridiales bacterium | reverse complement strand
TGGCTTATATGAATCGGACAGAAGCGTTAAAGTTTGGCAGACAAACGCTAACAATACGAGTATACAATTAATATACAGGCAGATAAGGGGACCGGGACCTGTCTGGTCCCCCTATCTGAAAGAGATTAGGCACATTATAAAACCGCCTCGAGGTATGGATATTTTCCAAACCTTCAGGCGGTTAATTTTTTTATGTTTTGTTTTTTATCCAATGTAGCTGCCATAGCTGTAGAATTCCTTTGTTTTTTCGATGTCCCGTTCAACTTCCTGCAGTAAAATGGCTTTTTCAATCCTGGACTTGGCACTTTTAAAAACAATTGTAGTAATTATTAAAACGCGTGTACCAGTAAGAGATTGGTTTATGTCGAAAATAAAAAATCTGCTTAGACTAGTAAAATATAGTAGCCATAAACATAGTATACGAGCGTCCAGTGATTAAAGTAGAAAGATGAAAAGAACCCTCACTTAAAAAAATAAGAGGAGGTGTAAAATGATAGAGAAAAAGTATTCTCCCAAAGAAGTCTATAATATTCATGTTTAATCAATATATACACCTGTATCTGAAATATTATTAATCGCTTAAGAAAATCGTCGTGTTTCTTAAGCGATTTTTGTTTTATCCGGAACGTGTCCGATTTCTTTTATAAGATAGTTAAAATGAAAAACTTAGGAAATTTAGAAATTAAATTCCAAAAAATAGAGGATTTTATAATACATTTATAGAACTAATTAACTAGGAAATTTTAGGATTTTATCAATTCCTCTGATACTAAACTCTTATGGGATGATATTGATTCATTGAAATAGAAAGGGGCTTGATCCATGAAGTGGATGGAAGATCTATATACCAAATACCAGATGGGCATCAGCAATGCCTTTATTCTAAAAGGGAATATTGAAGACTATGGAAGGGAAACTTTGCCAGTTTTCTCGTACTTAAAGGCTGAGTTGTTTAAGAAATTCAATGTCGATCGACTCTATATTTTTGACCTTGCCGACGGATTGGTCAAAGTCAACGAACAAGGCGAAGAAGAAGTGAAATTTGCCATTGAGAGTTACGATCAGATCTTAAAGGAATTGAAAAAATATCTATTGCTGCCCCATACTTCTACTGCAGTAATCCTTCGCTACCCTGAATTTATTTTTCCGATGAAGAACCATCTGAGCTTTATTGAAGAGAGGACCATTGCACTTTTTCATAAAATTCTTCATCATAGCAAGTTTATCAATTCCAACAACATTGTAATTTTCATGACGGAATCTGAAAAGGATTTAAATCCCCTCTTAATCTCCAGCAATACGAAAACCACAGTCATTCATGTGCCATTACCGAATTTCGAAGAACGCCTCACTTTTATTGATGAGGTTTTTTCTGATGAGAAGACTGAAAAAGATATTTCCAACCGTCAAATAGCCCAGTTAACTGCAGGTCTTTCTCTTGTGGATATTGAAGATATTTATTTAGTCGGCAGCTATCGGGGAAAAGTTGAGAGAAATCTCATTTTGGAACGGAAAAAACAAATCATCCGTAAAGAATTTGGCGAGATTATCGAACTGATGGACACAAAAGGATACAGTCTGAAGAACTTTGCTGGTCAGGATCATTTGAAGCAATATTTCAAGGAAGCGGTGATCGAGCCGATTCATAATGACGAGTTGGATATTGTTCCAAAGGGAGTGTTGCTTTCGGGTCCTCCGGGAACAGGGAAAACCTACTTTTGCAAATGTTTAGCCGGGGATGCGGGAATTAACTTCGTGGAATTTAAAATGAGTAAAATTCTTGATAAGTACGTCGGACAGGCGGAGAAAAATTTAGAAAAAGCCTTAGGGGTTTTTCGTGCCTTAGCACCGGTTGCGGTATTTATTGATGAAGCGGATCAGGCATTACAACGGGGAAGAAATGACACCAATTCCGTTAACCGTAACCTCTTCGGAATGATTTTGGCGGAAATGTCCAGACCCGAGAATCGTGGAAAAATCCTATGGCTTGGAGCTACGAACTATCCAAATCAGATAGATGAAGCTTTAAAAAGGGCGGGACGTTTCGACAAAAAAATTCCTTTTTTTGCTCCCGACAAAGATGAACGGAATGCGGTTTTTGCCATTCATTTTGAGAAAACAGGATTTCCCCATAAAAGTGTGGACCTGGAGCACTTGGCAATTCTTTGTGAAGGGTACACCCAGGCAGAAATTGAAAATGTTGTGACTAAGACCCTGGAGCTGGTTCGAAGAAGTAAAAAAGAGGCAATTACCCATGAAGATGCAATGCTTGCCTATCGATACATAAAGAAAACCGATAATGAAAAGATTAAGGAAATGGAAAAAATTGCACTGGAGGAGTGCAATGATCGGGAGTTTTTACCAAAGCGATACCGGGAAAACAAATGATCAGGAAATCATGAAGAATAACGGAGGTGAGAGAGATGACAATTCATGATAATAAAAACAAATGGGATATTATATTGGGAGTACTCTTAGGCATCATGACCGGTGTTGGGATTGCTTCGCTGACAATGGCAGGATATTTTGACAATCTTCCAGAGCTACCAAGGGAAAGTACTCTTCTGATCTTTGGAATCATACCAATGCTTATGATGCATGATTTATCTTGTTTACTGATCAGTTCTTTTAATGCATTTGGCGGCGTGGGAATAAAAGCATGCTATAAAAACAATTATTTTGCAGAACTTATAAGCAGAATTTTTCGCTTAATATTGGTAATGGGAGCCGTACGATTGGGCATCCTGTTTTTGATGTATTTGGTAACGGTAAATCGTATTGGTGAGCCTTATCCTTTAGTATACATTTATGGATTTGAAAAAATGGAACCCCGTCATTTGATGAGTTTCGCTCCAATGGTGATTCTTTTTCCGATTATCATGTTTTATGTTCGAAGTCAGGGAATGCTTTTCAACTATAGGGAAAAAGAGTTTTATGCACCGGAGTATATCAATACAAAGCTTTATCATAAAATGGCACAGGAATCTGCTGCAGCAGGTTTTAATTCCGGTCAGGATGCACTGAGAAACATACCTAAAGGCAAAAACAATGTAAAGCTGAAAAGCTGGGATTTAACGAGTCTCTTTTACGGAAGCTTCCAGGAGAAAATGTATAAAACATCAGGGACTCAGCAGAGAAAAGCTACGACGATATTCAACCATACGTCTCCTGTTTCATTCGATTTCACAGAAAAAGATAAATCTCAGCCGAAATCCTCAAAAATAAGAAAAGAAGCGCGGCTGTCGAAGGAAACGTCGAAGGAAATATCTAAGGAAACGAAATTGCCAAAGGAAAGGGAACAGTCGGCGGAAAAGTATCAGGAAAAGGGATCTGAAGGGATCCGGGATGAGAGCATTTATGACAGAGAAAAAATTACTCGAAAAAGACGGAATTAATCATCAACAGTAAGGGGTGAAACAATGCGGTATATATCAATCCTATTTTTGATCTTGGTGATCATCTTTATTTCTGTAGGGGGAGATGAACCCACGGAAATCGAACAGGAATACCTTGAAAAAACGGAACAGCTTCAAGCATATAACCAGGAAGAATCTCGACGGCGTTCACTGGATAATGATATTAAAGCCAACGCTATTGCCAATACTTCTGTGTTTACTGATCAGGAGCTTCTTGATGAGGCTGCAGAAGGAAGATCCCATTGGTTTGAATATGATGAAGAAAGGGACGCCTTAATAATGAAGAGTCAATCCGAAAGTATTTTTATCATCGATCGCACAATCAAAGAGGATGGGAACACAACCTCCGGGGATTACGCTCCCAGAGGAGGGTATTTCCGGTCCGTTGTCCAAGACCAAAGAACGATGGAAACGGAACTTACGGCACTTTACAATTATACCTTTCCAAGTGAACTTCAAAGACCTCAATCGATCCCTGATGTGCCCACGTATCTTTCAGCGAATGTCGTTGCATTTCTCGGGCTGATTTTTTGTGTGCTTACTTTTTTCTTTTTTAAAAAAACGATTCTCTTTACAATTGATTAAGGAAAGAGAGTATATATTTTTGAGCTTAGGAGGGATACTTTGACAACAGAGGACAATATTGTGTTGAACGGGAAAATACCAATCATCATCGGGGTTACAGGTCATAGAGACCTGTTTCCTGAAGATCAGCAATCACTGCATGAATCCATTAAGAAATCGTTAAAACAAGTTCAAGAGGGTGCTCCCGGAACTCCTTTGGTGATGTTAACGGCACTCGCTGAAGGGGCGGACAGTATCGCTGCAGAGGTGGCATACATGATGGAGATTCCGATAATTGCCACATTGCCGATGAAAATTGATGAATATGCAAAAGATTTTGGTGAAGGGGAAGCAAAATCTTACTTTTACAGCCTGGTAAATAAGGCATGGAAGGTGTATGAAGGGCCCTACTATACCAAAGAACCCTTACATCCCGAGGAGTATGCTGCAAAACGAAATACTTATTATGAAGAAGTGGGCTTATTTATTATCAGGCAGTGTAATATTCTGATAGCATTGTGGGATGGAAAAGTCATCGATAAAAAAGGTGGAACGTCCCACGTGGTCAAAATGGCACAGGGAGAAATTAGGACATCTGAGAAACCCTTGATTCGAAGCACCTCCTTTCGGGACGAGCAATGTAAAATCTATCACTTAAAAACACGACGTAAAAGCAATCCCGCTGTAGAGGATCTGTTTACTGTTAAAATTCTCGAGGGAAGTGACGATGAATTAAGTGATTCTGAAGAGTATTACTTTCAGTACCTGGAAGAGTATAACAAGGAAACTAAACATACTGCAACGGAAGAACTCAGCAGTTTGATTCCAATATATCACGATCAGATGCAGACACCGGATCTGGAATGCATCCGGTCATCAGAGCAGACGGACATTGTAAAGCATTTTATCAACTTTGATCAATTAAGCATAAAATATCTTGGACTGAAAATCCGCTATGCCAGCGCAATAATGTATTTGGTCATTATAGGGGTGATTTTTTTCAATCTTTACGGATTTATTGATTCGGATATTCTTCTATATGGATACCTAGGTATGTATTCTATGGCAACGGTAGCTTATCTTGCAGCAAAGAAACAGGAGTTAAATCGGAAAAGTGTTGACTACCGAACGATCAGTGAAGCTCTCAGGGTTCAGCTTTTCTGGAATTTCGCCGGAGTAAGGAGAAAAGTGGAAAACTTCTATTCCGATAAGTATACGGAAGAGTTATTCTGGATGAGACGAGGAATTAAAACAATCAATTTATTGTATTATGATCATCAAAGGAAAACCCATCAAAATTCCGACAATGCTATTGAAACGTCGAATGAACAACTAGCTGCGGTGAAAGAATATTGGGTTGAATCACAGTTGGGCTATTTTAAGAGTTCGATTCGAAAGCATAATCAGCGGATCAGGAGCAATTCAAAATCATGGGAAAGGCTGTTTGTTCTAGGTCTAGTAATGCCGGTCATTCTGCTTCTGACAAAGTTTACGGATTTTATATTCTTTCAGGAAAGCACTCATAACTTAATGATCAGTCTGACGTCAATTTTTCCAGCAATCGGAGCACTAGTATATGCAAATTCAAATTTGAGATCCTATAAAGAGCTGATAAAACGCTATCAGCAAGCATTGAAAACTTTCAATAATGCAAACAAAGAACTGGAGGCTTGCACGAGGAGACAGGACCGGATGAAATGCGAGCAGGATGTCTATTTAGAGCTTGGGAAAGAGAGTATCGAGGAAAATAGTGAATGGGTCTATATGAACCGAAAAAGAGATGTAGAACTACCCAAATAAGATCATCTTCAGAGAGGGAGTATATAGGATATGAATCAAACGTCTAACCAACCACAGATACGATTATTTATCTCATCCACCTTTGCAGATCTCCATGAAGAGAGGGACTATCTGACTCGAAGAATTTTCCCGCGGATTGCGGAAATTTGTCGGGAACGAGGGATTCTTTTTACCCATGTGGATTTGCGATGGGGAATCACTGAGAAAGACGCAAAGAAAGGGAAAACCCTTCGATTATGTCTTGAAGAGATTGAAAAATGCAAGCCGTATTTCATAGGGATCTTGGGCCATCGTTACGGATGGATACCGGAAGAAAAAGATATTTTAAAGGATCCCATGTTAAACAAACAGTATGCGACAGAGATTGAGGCGTTTAAAGAAGAAAAAATAAGTATAACCGAAATGGAAATCCTGCGGGGAGTTTTTAAGGAGGATTCCATGAATGCAAGGTTTTATTTTGAAGATGATGATTATTATGCAGTAAAACAACAGAAACCGGGATATGAGAACATCGAAGAGGAAGAGCCCTACAAGAAGAAAAAGCTTCAACAACTGAAGGAGAAGGTCAAGGAAAAAGGGCTTGCCCATGATCATCCCTTCACCTCCATTGAGGAGTTGGGGGAGTTTGTGTATAACGACTTTGTTGCTCTGATCGATCGGGAGTATCCTCAAAAACCCACATTGACGGAGAGTCAGTTGAAATACCGAAGACACCTGGAATTCGCGGCAACAAGAAAAGAATTTTATTATGTGAAGCCCGAAGAATACCGTGAGTTCAGTGAGAGTGTAGAAAACGGTAATCAACCGCTCCTCCTCTTTGGTAAATCCGGAGTAGGGAAAACCGCTTTGTTAGCCAACTGGGCGGACCGATACAGGATGGATCATCCGAATGTTGAGGTGATTGAATACTATAGCGGTGCAGCAAAGGAAATGACCGATACTGAAATTATGGTACATCTCTTAAACAGAATTAAAGAGGTAGACAATCGGATTAAGGATGAGATGGTGGTGAATCTCACCGGGAAACATAACGAGTTTTCGGCAATTCTGAAAAAAACCGAAAAGAAGCTCCTGATTATCATCGATGGAATTAATCAACTTAGCATGAAATACCAAAGCCTTCACTGGATACCGGCAGTGTTGCCTGAAAATATTACACTCATGATTTCCACAATTGACCAGGAACCCTACAAAGCAAGGTCGTGGAAGACCATGGAAATCAAGCCTTTATCAATTAAACAGACCGAAGAATTTATTAGGGAGTACTTACACAGTCATTCTAAGAAGATCGAAAAGGGATTATTCGAAAAGATCACACGATACAATCAGGGATCCATAGGTGAAAAGCTTAAATACATCATTGGTAAATCATTGGATCGAGGGGCTGAGAAAATAGGAAATCCCCTGTTTATGAAAACTTTTCTAAATGAATTGATCATAACCGGACGGCATGAGAATCTTTATGACCGTGGGGAGTATTATCTTGAATCCCGGGATACAGAAGGCCTCTTCGAAAAAGTCTTATCCCGTATTGAAGAGGATTATGGGAAATCCATTGTGCGTTTTCTGTTTGGAAGTATGTTATTCTCACGAAACGGTCTTACGGAGGATGAATTGGTGCTGCTCTCAGGAGATCAGGGATACAAGACTATTGATGTTCTCGATTGTCTAAGAGATCTGGAATTTCACATCACGAGAAAAAGTCAGTACATCGATTTTTTCCATGATTTTGTTCGGCAGGCAGTAAAAGTGAAGTATTTCGACAAAAGCGGAGAGCGAGAGATCAGAATAACCCTCCTGGAATTTTTCCGTCATCCTGACAATAATGATACCAAACGAAGAATGTATGAAGTGCCCTATCAGCTGTACCAACTGGAGAAACGGGATGAACTAGAAGCCTTTATTTTTGCGAAAGGCAGGGAAACGGATAAAACCAACTTCGAATATTTTTCTCGAAATCATATCTATGAGTTAATAGTTTATTTCCAGTTTCTCAGTGAAAAGAAGCATAGGATTTTTGAGGAGCTTATCGGAAGGTTGGAGATCAAAACCCAGAGGATGGATCATAAGGAAAATGATGCGAAAATGAACGGGGAGAAAGTACGTCTTATTGAGAACGTTTTAAATTTTCTCGAACTCTATGAAGAGCATGATAAGGCGCTGCAGGTTGCTGAGTATCTTTATTTTAACATCGAACGAGAGCATGGAGCGGATCATGAGCGTACAAAAGCAATGTATAGTCAATACTTGAGCCTACTGTTGAAAACAGGCCAACATGAGGAAGCACTTACATTGACGAAAAAGAAATTGGAGAGAGCTGAAGAATCGGGGAGCCCAATCGACATCGCAAGAGCCTATCATAATCTGGGTTTTGTGGAGATCTATAATGAACAGCTACCTGAAGAAATAAATAATTTGATGAAGTCCCTTGAAATTAAGAAGAGCCTGTATGGAAATGTGCACGCTGAACTGGTTGATACTTTGGATGTTATCGGGAGTTATTATTCATGGTACGGAGATGAAGATGAACGGGCGGCTATAACCCTGAAAGAGAGTCTGGAAATCAAACGACAGCTTTTCGGAGTCAACGATCTTTCTATTGCATATAGCTACATTCTTTTGACCCTGTGTGATACCGCAGGGCTTCAAGGGGATAAAGCTAAACTCCGTTACTTGGAAAAAGCCCTGATGATTCGGGAACATCATTACGGAATCAATCATCCAAAAGTTGCAGAAGTGCTCCTTCAGATCAGTATGATTGCAGAGGATAAACAAGGGAAAAACGATGCCAGAAAGGCCTGGAGTATTTTTAAATCCTTCTATGGATTGCATCATCCTAAAACAATTGCTGCAGCAAAGTGGCTTATATTCCTGCTGGGTTTTTCAGTATCCCATGGAGATCTATCAGAAGTCAGATACATAAAAAATCTTATGGAATTTGATGAAAATAATGGGGTGGAAGGGCATGAAGGTCCAGATGGACAGGAAAGACCTGTTAAGGATCAATCCACTAGCGATGATGAAAAGTTTTATAATACCCTCACAAAAGAGAGAGATCTTTATGCTAAGATTAAGAAATCAACATTTAGTCACCCGTTGTCAACGATTTTATTACTACTGGCACCCGGTGTTTTTATGGTATTTCTTCCCTACGAGAGTATCGGACTCCACACACACTTTACTTTTGGTGTCATCGCTATTATTTCACTGATTTACGGATATTGGAGAAAGTATGAAAATGAGGCGGTCGTTATAGGGTTCTATCTCATTCCTGTAGTCATCTACGGCGTTTACTCATTAACCGGAAGGTTGGACAACCTGTTTACACGGACAGTTACTTCGCTGTATACCGGGATCTTCGATGAGAATTTGTATATGATTGCGACTCATCTCTTATCTTTAGAGGAAATAATAAACACCCCCTACTATTTCGACGGAAATATATCCTTGTTGGGACTCACAGGAATGCGCGTAGTGGCAGGAATTTGTTTTTACATTGGTGGGGTCAAGCTTTCAAAGAGAATTAAGAAAAATTGAGCGGCAACTGCGTTCTAAGAATCGCATAGGAGGGTTATAAATCAATGCTGAAAAGTTTGAAGATATGTTTAATAATAACATTGTTACTCTTTATTCCCTTTGTAGCTGAAGGGGCAAAGGATGAAACGGTAAATAGAGAAAATTACGAAGAAAAAATCCAAGCACTTCACAGTTTTATTCAACGGAATGATCTCATTCCGGAGGAGGCTCTGGAAATGCTGAATGAAGGCCTGGAGGATTTCCCGGAGTTCTATGAAGTTTATCGGGAACAGGGCTATATCCACTATCAGATGGGGGAGTATTTAAAAGCTGCTGAGCACCTGGAAAAATATTATGAAAGCTTATCATCAGAGCCGACAACTGATTTTGTTTTAGCGCTGAGCTATTATCAAGTTGACCGGTACGATGAATCCGTTGAGATGTACGAAAGAGCATTGCTCGGTGGTATAGAAAAAAAAGAGGTGTTCAATAAGTTTGTGTTTTCTGATCCTCCCCAAGGTTCACCGAGCTACCACTATGGGCTTGCTTTATTTCAGGAGGGAAATTACAATAATGCACTGGATGTGTTTGAAGAAGCTTTGGAATCAGATCCTGCAAATGCCCCTGAAATCAGGTCAATGATTGGAACGAGTTATCTTTATTTAGATAATCAGGAAGCGGCACTCGAGATTTTTTATGATCTTCAAAGCTATTATAGAAATACTCCCAATGAAGATTTTGATACTGCAGTAAGCTATGTTGAGCAGGGAGAATATAGGGATTCCCTGGAACATCTGGAGAAAGCCCGTGAGCGACACCCGGGTTACTATGAAATCTACTTTCTACTTGGGAGAGTGCACTATGAATTGGAAAAATATGAGAGGGCATTGGAAGACTTGAAGTATTCAAGAGCCCTTGGACATAATTCCAATGAACTCGTGCACTATACTGCGATGAGTTTAAATCGATTAGGGCAGTATGAAGAGAGTGTGCAGATGTTTATCGATGTGCAAGACTACTATAAGGACAATCCCACGGAATATTATGTTTCGGCGAAAGGGCATTTTGACCGTGGGCAGTATCAGGATGCCTTAAAGGATCTGGAACAGGCCGTTATGAATCAACCGGGAAACGGATTTATTTATAAACTGTATGGGGATACCTACTTCAAAATTGGAGAGTATGAAAAAGCATTTATGAAGTATGAAGAGGCATTTAATCTGAATCCGGACAATGAATCTGCTAAGAACAGTATGATTTTTCTTCGAATGCATCAGAAAGAATATGAAAAAGCACATAAAATCTATGGGGGATTTAACTTTGAAGGCTTTAATCCACTGACAAAATCTTCAATTTTTTATTACTTTCTTGTTGCGGGCTCAATCATATTAGTGTCTTTCTTTGCAATTCTTCAATGTATCCGATTCACTGATGTGAAAGAAATAATTAAAGGGAGAAATAAAAATAAAATTACTCTTTCAGATATCGGTGAATATAAACATGAAAATACCACAGGTGAAGAAGTAAAATTTGATGTAGATGTACTGTTTTATGAACTATCAGAGATTATATATGATGAAGTAGAAAATGCATCTGCTTCCGAATTGTCAAAAGAACTCTTGATGAAAAAGAAGATAGACTAAGAGGGGATATAGGGGGACATAGGGACGGAGTGAGCGCCACGAAAGGGCGTACCATATAACGGGTGGAAATCCCGTTGAGAAAGATCTAGCAAATTACTCATAGCGAGTCTTGGACATCATCGGGTAACCGATGATGTCAAG
>SKOH01000041.1 GCA_007120165.1 Clostridiales bacterium | reverse complement strand
TCCCAAATATCATCAATGCTCTCCTCTGCCATCTGGTAGGGTATTTCCCCGACCCCGCCCACCAATGCGTCACATATGGTCTCATTAATCGGATATACTTCATAAAACTTTTCGTCCTGTAATGAGGCAATCATTGCCGGGCAGGCTTCGGTCTGCAGGCCGATGATTTTCACCGAGGGTTTCATTTTTTTCATAGCCGTACTGATTCCTGTAATCATGCCGCCGCCCCCTACCGGAACGAGGATGGTATCAATCTCCGGATTTTGCTCCAGTATTTCCATAGCCATGGTCCCTTGACCGGCGATCACTTCCCGGTCGGAACAAGGATCCACATACGTCACATCATTTTCCTTTAAATAATTCATCGCAATATCATGGGTCTCGTCATAATCCTTGCCTACCGCCTTTGCATTGCCTCCATAATACTCAATCTTACGGATTTTATTTTTGGGAGTGGACTCGGGAACAAAAATTGTTGCATTTTCAATCCCCAACAGTCCCGATGCATAGCTTACCGCTGCCCCATGATTGCCGGAGGATACCGTTACAATTCCCTTATTTTTCTCCTCATCGGTAAGACTGGTCAGCTTGCTTAACGCCCCCCGGATTTTAAAGCTTTTTACTCGTTGCTGGCATTCCAGTTTTAAATACACATTATGCTCCTTATTGCTTAAATGCATGGATTTTTCCAGCGGGGTGTTATAAATATACTGACTGATTCTTTCCCTCGCCTCTACCACATCTTTATATTTAACGATCATAAAATTTACGCTCCTTTCCTACGCTAGCGAATATAAGACTTTATCATACTCCTTATATTGTAACATTTTTCGCGAGTTTTTAGAAGTTTCCAACTATTTGAGCTTAAGTTCATTAATTGTTAAATAATATTTGTTTTAAGAAAATTGAATTGGGTAATAATTTGTTAGTATAAGACAATATTAGGAAATATATAGGATAATTTTTTTATACTGCTGGTTAATTAGTACTAGAATGATCGACGATATAAGTTTTGTGGGTCAGGGAGGACCTGAAATATTAGTTGGAGGTGGATTAACCGTTTGTATTCTGAAATTCGAAAAGGTTTTAACAGTAGGGAAGCGATGAAATCAAGTCTTTATCTGGACACTTGGACTTGATGGAGCTACTAGTGTAACCGGCCCTCTTACTTATGGAAAAAAAACAAGTGAGAGGATGGGTGTACAATGAAAAAAGGTATGGTTTTAGTCTTAGCGTTAGTGATGGTATTAAGCATGACAGTAGCGGGGTTTGCCCAAGGACAAGCGCCCTTTGAAGCGACAATTACAATTACTGCTGAGGAAGACCTAAGGGTAGAAGCCGGTAGTGCACTTGAGCTTACTGCCAAGTGGGAAACAAATCGCGACGTGAATCGTGAGCAGTGGACAATAGTTAATACTCCACAAGGCGTATCAAATATCGACGGTTCAGAGGGTACTTCTTACTTAACTTTCGATGCCTCAGAATTAGACGCTGGATACTATGATGTAAGTTTTCGTATCTGGCATCACAACCAAGATCGTGATGCTTCTGAAGCGGTAGAGGTTGAAGTCTTTGAAACCACTGTTACCATCTATGTCGAACCCATGGCAGCGCCTTCCATCGCAGCAAAGATCCTACAGGCCAATGGTATCCAACCCCGATATGGTCAGGGCCGACACGGCGGAAACTTTATCGCCGATGTTGCACAGACAATGGGACGACAAGCTGCTTTTATGGGTGTCGAAAAAGCCGTTTGGAGCGAAGATGCTGAAGTTTACGTGGCCAACCCGGACTATTGGAATACCGTACTGGATTTTCTTAACAATCATAAAGCAATGAAATCAGACTTATTTGGCGATTTCGACTGGTATGTTAATTCACTGAAATAACTCTATTTTCTCCTCCCTCCAACTAAACCCCAAGAAGGCTCTTTCTGCTGACAGCGAAAGAGCCTTCCTTGGGGTTATTTGCTACTAAGGTTTGCAGTTTTTCAGCAGCCGGTTCATATTCAGATCGTTGATTTTCCCACTTCTAAATATCGCCCAGGCGGTCACTGTCGAGGCCTTCCATTATCCAGACCCGCTCTTCTTTTTGGATCAATATCGCAGGATAATCCTCTGTCATATAAACCTTGTCAACATCCCAGGTATCTGCTACATCGGTTCTTTCTGTCCAGCTTCCTCCCAGATAGGGTATTACCCCTCCCAGTTCAAAGTCAAGGTACCCTTCGGTAATTATTCCGGCAATTCGGGAATTTCGGGTTTCATAGGTGCTTACCGTAACCCTCCAGGTTTCCGCTTCCCCTTTCCAGGTTTCCTGTTGCGTGTAATACTTCGGTATAGCCAAGCTTTGTCCGATCAGCGGAAAGGTTCTTCTTATAAGTTCCGCATCTTCCCAGGGAAACCTGATATTATTAATAGAATAGGAATCAATCCCTTCCGGAATTTCCTGAATAATATTTTGGCTGCTGCTTCTTTCGGCGATCCTTTGTTCTATCTGATGACTCCGGTAAAAATGCAATCCGCCCAGGACGAGAAACAGAATTAGAAATCCTACAATCACGAAAATGATTCCGTCATCTTTATTCCGCCCCTTTAACCGAATCATATATCGTAAAATGGTGCCGATGGTAATTCCCAGCAGCGGGGGAATCATTACAGAAAGTACATTGGCATGGGGGTTATATATTACATCGAGGATAATCCCGATTACCAGAACGCCAAAAATAAGCGCCGCTGTACTATCGATAAGCAGCTGTCTTTTCCGTCCAGTAAAAAAGGTCTCCACTTCCTTATCGGGTATCCCTTCTTTGGTTATTTTCCGGATCCACAGTCCACTTAGCACAACACTCAGGAAGGCGGGAATCAGCATAAAGGGATAGACAAAATAAATCATATTTCCCAAATACTCATCCATATGAACGGAAGCCCGAAATCGGCTGAAAATAACCAAGCCCAACGT
>SKOH01000015.1 GCA_007120165.1 Clostridiales bacterium | reverse complement strand
CTGAACCTATGACTGTTCAAAAGAGCATTTTTTAAGGAGGAAAAAACTTGATACTACGAAAATTTATCCGCTATTATAGACCCCATAAGAAGCTGTTTATGTTGAGCTTCAGCTGTTCCTTTTTAATGTCGATGCTGGATCTGATCTTTCCCTTTGTGGTGGGACGGATGATCGATGATATTTTACCCTCAAGAAATCTGGATCTGATTATCATGGTGGCGGGAGGCATGCTCCTCGTTTATCTGCTGCGCTACATCCTGCAGTATACCGTGGATTATTGGGGCCACGTACTGGGCACCCGCATGGAGCATGATATGCGCCGGGACCTGTTTAATCATGTAAACCGCCTTTCCTTTAACTATTTTGATAATACGAAAACCGGCCATGTGATGAGCCGCCTGGTCAATGATCTTCATGAAATTTCCGAACTTGCCCACCACGGCCCCGAGGATATTTTCATCGCTTCGGTAACCTTACTGGGATCCTTCATTATTCTGCTGAATATTCACTGGCCCCTGGCCCTGATTACCTTTGCCATTGTGCCGATTATGCTGATTTTTGCAGTGCTGAAAAACAAACGGATGCGCCACGCCTTTATGGAGATGCGCATCAAAATCGCCGATGTCAATGCCCAGGCCGAGGACAGCATCTCCGGCGTACGGGTGGTAAAATCCTTTGCCAATGAGCATTTCGAAGAAGCCAAGTTTGCCGTGGGCAATAAGAATTTTCAGCATGCCCGGGAAGGGGCCTTTAAGGTAATGGCCGAGTTTTTCGCCGGCATCCATCTGTTTTCAAACCTGATTCATCTGCTGGTACTGGTAGCCGGAGGCCTGTTTATTTATAACGGACAGATGCAGACCGGACAGCTGGTAGGATTTTTATTATACGTTTCGATGTTTATGCAGCCGATCCGGCGGATTACCGCCCTGATTGAGAACTACCAGAAAGGAATGTCCGGTTTTCAGCGTTTCTTTGATACGCTGCAGATCAACCCGGATATTCAGGATAAGAAAAATGCCATCACACTGGAAAATGTCTACGGGGATATTCATTTTGACAATGTAACCTTTAATTACGGATCGGACCAGGGGGTCTTAGAGGACATTAACCTTCGGATCCACCCAGGAGAGACCCTGGCCATTGTGGGTAAATCCGGCGGCGGAAAAACCACTCTTTGCAATCTGATCCCCCGGTTTTATGAGGTGGAAAAAGGGGCCATTAAAATTGACGGGAAAGACATCCGGGAGTTTACCCAAAAGTCCCTTCGGGAGAATATCGGCATCGTGCAGCAGGATGTGTTTTTATTCTCCGGCAGCGTCCGGGACAATATCCTCTATGGGAATATTGAAGCCAGCGACGAGGAAATCATTGACGCCGCAAAAAAAGCCCATGCCTACGACTTTATCATGAACCTGCAAAACGGATTTGATACCTATATCGGCGAGCGGGGGGTAAAACTCTCGGGAGGTCAAAAGCAGCGTCTGGCCATTGCCCGGATATTCCTGAAAAACCCGGCGATTCTTTTGCTGGATGAGGCCACCTCGGCGCTGGATAATGAGACCGAACGAATTATTCAAAGGGCCCTTCGGGAACTTTCCAAGGACCGAACCACTGTGGCCATTGCTCACCGCCTCTCCACCATTAAAGATGCGGACCGGATCATCGTGCTGACAGATGAGGGCATAATCGAAGAGGGCTCCCATGAGGCCTTAATGGTCAAGAACGGCGAGTACCGAAAACTTTATGAATCCCAGTTCCGGGAGGATTATTTCCCGAGCGTTACCGGGTAGTTCCTTAAAACCAAAACCTAAGTAAAATTATTGGTGAAATTATTAGTGTAATAAAAGACATAAAAAACGAGCCCTAGAGCTCGTTTTTTTGATTGAATTAAGCTTTACTGTTCTACTCCATTAACGCTTTTTCCACCGCTTCCTTCCACAGGGCAAAGGCCGGTTCCAGTTCAAGGTTGTAACTTAATTCTGCAAAAAAATAAAAGACTTAACCTAAAGGATGATCCTTTGTGTTAAGTCTGTTGTTTTATCCGGGAAAACTTGCTGCTGCTCTAAAAATCCGTTTCCCAGGAGGCGTGGTGAATTCCCCGTACCGCCATCACTTCAGTGAAAAACCGGTCGTTGAAAAACTTTGACGGGAGCTTTACCCGAAAGCGAACCACAATTTCCCGCTCATCATCGGATAAGTCCTGATCCGACATTACCCGGATATCCTTAATGATTACATTGTTTTTCCCCATGATTTTTCCAAGATCCCCCAGCAGTCCCGGCCGCTCCTTTGAAAAAATCACCAGTTCCTTGTATTTTACTTTAAAAAGGTATTTCTCCGATGCGCTGAGGCCCTTTAGGGTAAAGAGGACAATCAACGTGGTGGCAATTCCGCCGGTATAGTAACCGTTTCCGATGGCCAGGCCGATCCCGCCGCATACCCAGATGCTTGCCGCCGTGGTCAGACCGCTGATGTTGTTGCCGGTGCGCAGAATGGTTCCCGCTCCTAAAAATCCGATCCCGCTTACTACCTGGGCCCCAAGACGGGCAGGGTCTCCCCCTAATCCGTCGACCCCAAATCCGTCAAAACCGTACATGGAGATGATCATAATCAGGGTGGATCCCAGGGTAACCAGCACATGGGTGCGCAGTCCCGCGGGGCGGTTATTGGCCTCCCGTTCAACCCCCACGGCTCCTCCGGCCACTGCGGATAGAATCAATCGTAAAACCAGTTCCGGAGTACTTAACATTTTCTTCTACCGCCTTTCATTACAGTTGCTTTTTCAGCTGTTATATCATTTGTGTCCTTGCTTGCTTGTTTGATTTATTGTGTCCTTGCTTGTTTGATTTATTGTGTCATTTGCTGTTTAATTTATTATATTATTTGTTGTTTGATTTATTATATCCTTGGTTGTTTCTTCGGTTATTTAATCGGTTTTCTCAGCTGACTTTTTGGGATTGAAACCGGGACACCGCTT
>SKOH01000059.1 GCA_007120165.1 Clostridiales bacterium | reverse complement strand
ATCCTTATCCAGTATCAATGATATCTAATTCTTTTCCATGTTCTTCTCTTTATATCCTTCTTTAGTCCATAAAACTTTCCAAGAAGAATAAATCATTCTTGGATGGATTTTTGTTATAGTGTTTTTCAAAATTGGTGATGGCCTCTTCAATGGAAGAGCACCCTTTCGTCATCGCTAAGCCCATGTTTAAGTCATTCCAGTAGGACTGCATCTCTTCTTTGTCACATATTGATTCATGAGAGCATAAATAGTACTCCGCATCATAGGTATCAACTTCCTGCAGCAAAGCGGACGTCTTTTCTCGATCATAATAATTCCGGCCGTTTTTACTTCGGCCATAGGCTGCGTCCCCTAAGAATAGGGTTTTTTCTTCGGGAACATAAACGATCGTACCGTCTTCTCTATGGGGATTGATAATTTCATTCACGATGCAGGTAATTCCACCAAGATGAAGTTTTAACTCGCCGGTAAAGGCTACATCAAAATTTATAGGCGCAAAGCTTCCGCTGTCCTGAAACTCTTTATTTATACATTCAATTGCGTGGGCATTAAAAATATTCTTTTCTTTAGCCAGTTCCAAACCTTTATCATCAAGATTAATTCCCTTATAGATTTTCGCTAATTCACAGGTCTTCTCACTTGCAATTTTTGTCCCGTCAAATGCTTCCAAGCCAAAGATATGGTCCCAGTGGTGATGGGTTGCAATTACGTATTTGACTGGGGGGAAGTTCCGTTTTTCCACTTCCCTTAGCATAGTTTTTCCATGTTCAGGTGAGTTTCCCGCATCCACGACTAAGCAAGAATCTTCCCCTTTCACAATGCCAATAGCCGGTCTTTCATTATTATTATCATTCATTAAATAATATATTCGTTCTGTAACTTTTTCTAACACAGTAGCGCCTCCTTAAGGTCTTATTGATTGATTTGATGGTCAAACCACTGATAATCAAATTCCATTCTGATCATTTCCGCCTCGGGAGCATGGATGTCCCCGGTAGCGCCCAATAGATAAAGTGTATCATCTTCAAATATCATCATTCCCACGATATATCCTTCTTCAAAATTTTGTTCTCCCTGTTGATTAGGTGCGTATAAGGGTTCGATTGAATAGTATTCCCCTTCTTTCACAGACTCCACCTCTAAACTCTCATCATCATATACGGCTTTTGAATTTTGCATCTTCTCAAAAATATTTCCGATAATCTCCGGGTCATCCATTACGATTATTTTTTCTTGCCATTCATCCAGTTCCTCTGTATATAAGGCTAGCTGCTCTTCATATTTTTCCGTTTCTGCTTCCGATAAGTTTGTACCGCCATTGTACTCCTCCAATATCGTACGCCAACGGACGTAAAACTCCTGATACATTGTGCTCACTTCCGGAGTCATGATTTTCAATTCTCTTGGTACTTCTAGATTGTCCAGTTTTACACTTTCGAATTCATTCCCACTGCTGAGTTGGCTGTCGCTGTTACTGTCATCACAAGCTGCTAGAATCAATAAGGAAACTAAAATAACTAATAATAAGCACCTTTTATTCATCGGATTCTCCCCCTCATATATTTTTACGAAAAGTGAAGTGTTTCGTTTACCAAGTGCTTTCAAAATCAAAGTTCGGATAATATTCTTCCTTTAAGAGCGGCTTTTTTCTACATAGGCAAAACCATTGTTTATCATTTCCTCCAAATCCTTCGCAGCCATCTGCCTGTAGGATCCGTTTTCATCCAGGAGCTTTACAACCTTCCCATCTACTTTTGAAATTTTCGATCGATGTTCCCGGTCCCCAACTTTTATCACGACTACGTCCCCATATTCTACATTCATTTTCCCACCCCTATTTCCCCATTGATTAGTAAGATTGAGGTAGCCACTAACATTAGCATTCCTGACTGCATACTTGTTTTATTAACGTACTTTTCTTTTCCTTCTTGTCTATCTTCTTTCCATTTTTTAATAAATTTTTCGGATTTATTAATGTTCAAATTTCTCCCCCCAAGTAACTTTTCCTGTGCTCTTTCGATCCTTATCCTGAAAAATTCTTGAAATCCCATATCCTAACAGGATAACAAAAAAACAGTATACGTATAGTAAAAATAACTCGGCTTTCCCGACCCCTGTACTGCTACCCTCTTCCGTAGTTAGAAAGGTTTTCATTTCTTCTGTTATATCATTGCCGTGTTCATCATATAATTGATAGTCATCCAGGTATGCCGACTCCTCCACACCGACTACTGTTAGTATCTCTGATTCCCCTTGAACATTCTGCGTAAATATCTCCCCGGAGTAAGTTTGAAACTCGATATTCGCAATCCGATCCTGATAGTTCGTACCTAATACCGCTAGATACTCTCCATTTTCTGTTTCGAAGGGGATTCCCTGAAGGACTGTATTTCTTGTGCTGTAGCCTGCATTTCTTATTTGATACCTGGAGTTGATTCCCTTATGAAGGGCAGTAAAGCCAATACTGTCATTAGATCCCAACGTATAATATACCGCCAAAGTATTATCAATTTCCTTAAAATCAACGATGGTGACATCTATATCCAGGAACTCTTCGATTCCCCTTTCAATATCACTCTGTTCTGCTTTAATATTGTATTCACCGGCGTAAATAAAATAAGCCAGTAAAATTGATATCATAATTATCGTAATTCTTAGTGCTCTTTTCTTTTTCATATTTTACCCCTTTTCCTCTCGATCTGGATATTTTAAACTTCTAGTTAATTAATTCTATAATGAAATCCGTAAATCCTCTATTTTGGGGTAATTAGTTCTGTTAATTAAGATCGTTGCTGTTTTTACTCTAAATCCTCTAATTCCCATTCTCTATGAAATTGTACCAAATACCCTTTCATAAATTCATGTCTCTTTAACGCAATCTGTTTCCCGATGTCGGTATGCATTCCCTCCTTAAGTAATGAAAGTTTGTCATAAAAGTGAGCGAGACTAGAGTTCTCATCCCCTTCTTCATAGATTTTT
>SKOH01000170.1 GCA_007120165.1 Clostridiales bacterium | reverse complement strand
GGTTTGCATAAGGACCGCGTCACCAGTTTCTTAGCAAACAGGAGTCTTCTTCGCCCAGAGATCCTGTACAAAAAAGAACAGCCCTTACAGACTGCTCATTTTCTTAGCATCTTTTTTACTCTTAACTTCAGCAGGGATTCCCACAACGGTAGCCCCCTCAGGTACATCTTCCAATACTACGGCATTGGATCCAACTTTCGCATTATTGCCGATGGTTATGGGACCGAGTATTTTCGCCCCGGCTCCAATCATCACGTTATCTCCTACGGTGGGGTGTCGTTTCCCTTTATCTTTTCCCGTCCCTCCAAGAGTTACTCCGTGAAACAACATTACGTTTTTCCCGACCTCTGCGGTCTCACCGATCACAACTCCCATTCCATGATCAATAAAGAAGCCGGGTCCGATTTTAGCTCCGGGATGGATTTCAATCCCTGTAAAAAAACGGCCGATCTGAGAGACGAAGCGAGCGATAACGAATCGATTTTTCCGATACAGGAAATGCCCGACCTTATGAAATCCCAATGCATGTACCCCGGGATAGTTTAGAATAATCTCTAAGTTATTTTTCACTGCAGGGTCTCTTTTTTTGACTAAATCAAAATAAGAAATAGAAATCACATCCTTTCGCTTATCGTATTATTCACTAAAATCAAAGAGTTCCGTACTTAAATAACGCTCACCGGTATCCGGTGCCACTACCGCCACCCGTTTTCCTACACCTAACCTCTTCGCAATTTTCTTTGCTGCAAATATCGCAGCTCCACCGGATATCCCAAGAAGGATCCCTTCTTTTTCTGCGGTATTTCGACTCTCATGAATCGCTTCTTCCTCGGATACCAGAATCATCTCATCAATGATTCTCTTATCGAGAACATCCGGGATAAATCCTGCACCAATTCCTTGGATTTTATGGGGTCCCGGTTCTCCGCCGGAGATCACTGGTGATTTAATCGGCTCCACACCTACTACCTTCAAACCTGTTACGTTCTCTTTGAGATACCCCCCAGCCCCGGTAACGGTACCTCCGGTGCCGATTCCTACAACAAAAGCATCCAATTTTCCATCGGTGTCTTTAAAGATTTCAGGCCCCGTGTGTTTTTCATGGGCTCTCGGATTATCGGGATTTTGGAACTGCCCGATCAATACGGTATCTTTACTCTCTTTTAACATATCATTCGCTTTTTCGATGGCGCCTTTCATTCCCTTAGCCCCATCGGTGAGTACGAGCCTTGCACCGTAAGCTTTAAGGATTTTTCTTCGCTCCATACTCATGGTATTAGGCATTACCAATGTTAAAGTATATCCTTTATAGGCGGCTACCATACTCAGCCCGATTCCAGTGTTTCCACTGGTGGGTTCTACCAAATTCATCCCCGGTTTCAGCTCCCCCCGTTTCTCCATTTCTTCAATAATGTTTAACGCGATACGTTCCTTTACCGAACCTCCGGGATTCATCGATTCCAGCTTCACCAATACTTCCCCGCTATCTTTATCTATGTTTTTTAATCGGACCATGGGAGTGTTGCCGATTAACTGACCAATATTGTCATATATCATTAAACTTCCTCCTTATATAAACCTTATTTAAACCAATCAATATACTCGGGATTCATTTGTTTAATTGTATAAATTCCAAGTCCCTTTGTCAAGGGGAACATAATCGATTCCTCCATCGTCAAAATAGCATAACTGCCAATCGAAATAAAGAGGAGGAAAATCCAATGAAAAAGACGGTTAAAATGCTGATAAGCGCGTTGTTAATACTCAATGTTGCATTGTTTTTAATTTCCTGTGGCACAAATGATGAAGGTACCTACTCCGCAAATTTGGAAAGAGTTAGTTTTACCGATGCGGATGACTCATTTCAGCAGGATGGGGTAGTTGCTGAGAACGATGCAGCCTCTGTATCCCAAAGACCCGACAGCAATTCCATTTCCGGAGATAAAATCATCTATCGTCAAACCCTTTCTATGGAAACTGAGAACCTTCAGGAGACGATTTCAAAAATGGAGCAGGATCTGGACCGTTATGGAGGGCATATTCATCGTTACCAGGTACTCTCCGAAAAAGAAGCCTCCCCCCGGGGAACCTTCACTCTCCGGGTACCCTCAGAGTCGTTAAAAGATTTTGTGAATTCGATTCGGGAGTACGGAATTTTCACCCAGGAAATATTAGAAAGTGATGACGTCTCCGAAACCCATTACGATCTGGAGGCAAATCTACGGAACCAAACCATTCAAGAACGACGTTTACTGGATTTACTGGAAGAAGCGGAAAATCTGACAGACACCTTAACCCTTGAAAGCGAACTATCCAGGATTCGCAGGGAAATTGAAAGACTCAATGGCCAGATATATCGACTGGACGACCAGGTTCAGTACAGTACAATTTATCTATCCATGCAGCAGGTTGAAAATGGTGAAATTACTGAGGAGAGTTTTTCCGATCAATTTTTCCGAAACCTCCGAGCTTCCTTTGGAAAGTTTCAAGAAGTCTTAGAATCCGCATTACTATGGCTTGCCAGCTATTTCCCTTTCCTTCTTTTGGCGGGAATCCTTTTAGGGATTATCAGCAAGCTGCACCCTCGTTTTTCAAAAAAATTGAAGGGAAAGGAACCGCTGAAAACCCAAGAGTAACCGCTGCTTAAAAAAACAAGGCCTTTATTTTAGGGCCTTGTTTTTCATGTTACAATTTGCTGAGTACAGATTCCATTTTCCCCTCCATTGTGCTGTTTTTATCTCTTCGATCATCAATTTTAATTAATGTAGATACCCGGTTTGCCCCTTGATCAAAAGGAACTTCATGCATTTTCTCAATAAGGGTAAGGATTTCTTTTAAGTCTCCTTCTAATATGGTTCCCATCGGGGTTAATTGATATTTTATTTCAGGAAAATCCTTCAATACTTCATGACATTTGGCAACGTATTTGCTAACGCTCGTCCCAGCGGTTCCGATCGGCGTGATCGAAGTTTCTACAATGGCCATATATTTATCCTCCTTTTATTACAACCGGATTTTTTGCTGAATATCCTGGAGCTGAAATTCACCGATTGCTTGATGCTGTTCATCCAAAACCACCAGAATCTGCAGGTCTTCTTTAATCATTTTTCTAAGACCCTCCATTACAGTATCTTTTAAAAAAATTCTTTCGGTACTTACAGCTTCTTTTTCCACGATTGTATCATAGGGCCTGTATACTTCTTCTATGGCCAACTGTCCTAAATACGCATTAAAGCTTTTTGAACCTAAAAATCGTTTGGTAAATTCCGTTTCAGGCGAAAATAACATTTCTTCTTTTGTGCCGGCTTGAATAATCTTTCCTTGATCCATAAGAACGATCCGCGTACCAAGCTTGATGGCTTCTTCGATATCATGGGTAACGAAAATAATCGTCTTTTTCAGTTTTTTATGCAGCGCTTTCATCTCATCCTGTAAAACCTTTCGGGTAATATCATCCACCGCTCCGAAGGGTTCATCCATCAGAATAATATCGGGATCTGCAGCTAAGGCACGGGCGACGCCCACCCGCTGTTTTTGTCCTCCACTCAGCTCTCGAGGATAGCGGTTTAAGAATTCATCGTCAAGACCTACCAGCTGAATCAGCTCTCTTGCCCTTTCTCTTTGTTCCCCGGGGTCTCTTCCAAGGAGGGAAAGAACATAACAGATATTCTTTTCAATGGTCATATGAGGGAAAAGCCCGATTTGCTGAATGACATAACCAATCTCTCTACGAAGGCGAATTAAATTCCAGTCATCCAGAGACTGATTCTTGACTAGAATTTCCCCTTCATCATAGGGAATTAAGCCGTTAATCATTTTCAGCAGCGTGGTCTTCCCACAACCCGAGGGGCCGATCAGCGTAATGAATTCTCCCTCTTCAATAGCAAAGCTTAGGTTGTCGATCACTAACACCTGATTATCATAGGATTTAGACACGCCCTTAAAGGTTAATAAACTCATATTAGATTAGTCCTTTCTCCTCAAGGAATTCTCGGGCAACGACTTCGGGGTCTTCATTTTCTTCTTCCACCCGGTAATTCATTTCGACCATTTCTTCATCGGTTATACTGCCGGCTAGCCGATTTAAAATTTCTTCTAATTCCGGATGTCTTTCCAAGGTTTCCATTCGGATAACCGTACCGGCAAAGTAAGAGGGAAAGAAAAACTGATCGTCTTCCAGCACTCTAAGGTTGTAGGCGCTTAGGAGACCGTCAGTGGAAAAAGCATTAATCACATCCACTTCTCCCTGGTTTATCGCTTGGTACTTTAGACCGATATCCAGTTCTACCTCTCGATCAAACTCGAAGCCGTATAGTTCCGCTAAGGCATCGAAACCATCTTCCCGTTCATAAAAGTCATATTCCGCGCCGAAGGTTAATTCCCCGGATACTTCAGCCAGCTCAGAATAGGTATGAAGATCGTATTCTTCTGCAATATCTCCATCGACGGCAAGGGCGTAGGTATTATTAAAGCCGTAAAGCTCCAGCCACTTAAGTTCAAATTCCTCTTCATAGGCGGCTTTGGTTTCTTCATATAACTCGTCGGGATCTTCGATAAGATCTTCATTAAGTACCATCATCCAGGAAGTTCCGGTATACTCGGGATAAATATCGATTTCTCCGGAAACCATGGCGGGATGAATATTATCCGTGCCTCCTCCGATACCAAAATTTCTCTCCACGGGGATATCGGAATGCTCTTCAATTAAAATGCTGATCATTTCCCCCAGGATGTACTGCTCTGCATGGGGTTTAGATGCTACAACCACAGGATCTTCATCATCGGAGCAGCCAATCAGTAACCCTGCACTAAGCAAACCTATCAGTAATAATAAAATGATCGATTTTTTCTTTGTCACTTTTAAATAATACTTTACACTTTTCATAAAATCCCTCCGTCTGTTTTTTTTCAAGCTTTGGAGCAATCCTTAACTTTTTACAGTACCGAGAACTTTTTTTCGAACAACTTTCTCTATTATTCCCAACACTAAATCCACTATAATCGCCAGAAAAGCTACCAACAAGCTTCCGGCGATGGTCATTTCCGGGAAACTGGTGGTAATTCCCCTCCAAATTGCCACTCCAAGGCCTCCGGCTCCGATAAAAGAAGCAATCCCGGCCAAGGCAATGGTCATAACCACCATAATACGAAAACCGGCGATAATTACCGGCAGCGCCAAGGGAAGTTGAATCCTAAGCAGTAACTGTTTACCGGTGGTCCCCATCCCTATGGCCGACTCGATGATTAAATCGTCAATCTCTGAAATCGCCACATAAGTATTTCGAATCATAGGAAGCATGCCGTAGACCACCAAAGCAATGAGTGCACTCCGGTTGCCAATGCCTGTGAGGGCGACTAAAATTCCAAACAGAGCAATGCTTGGAATGGTGTAGATAAAATTCACTACACTGAGTACCGGCTCCGCTAATTTTCTGTATTTTGCAATGGTTATACCAATAGTAATTCCGATTACAGCAATGAAAAGGATGGCAATAAAAGATAAGTAAATGTGTTCCATCGTAAGTCTGATAAAAAATTCCGAGCGATCCATGTAAAGGTTCCATACATTTCTTAGAAATTGCATCGTCTTATCATCCCCCCTTATTTTTCCTCTGTTTCAAAGAGTTTTTTGTAATCTCCATACCCCTCCTTTTCCAAGTCTTCAACCGGGATGAATCGAAGGGCCGCACTATTGATACAATATCGAAGACCTCCTTTGTCCTTCGGCCCGTCGGGGAAAACATGCCCAAGATGACTATCAGCGCCTTTAGAGCGGACTTCTCTGCGAACCATCCAAAGGGTTCGATCCTCCTGTTCCGTAAGTTCTCCTTCCTCTATCGGCTGGGTAAAACTTGGCCAGCCGCACCCGGCATCATACTGATCCTTTGTAGAAAAAAGTGGTCTTCCGTCCACAACGTCCACATAGATCCCCTCTTTCTTGTTGTCCCAATAAGCATTTTTATAAGGAGGTTCTGTTCCGCTTTCCTGGGTCACATAGAACTGCATTTTATCGAGTTTTTTCTGTAGCTCTTTCTGATCTTTCTTTTTCTCATTTTTATTATTTGCCATCCATCCTACACCTCTTTTCAAAGTTTCGATATATACGAGTTTTCTATAATGGACTTATCTTGATAAAATTATATTCAATAATATAATTACAGACACATATAACCTATTTATACCAAAAAAGAAGAAGTTTATTCAAAAACCCCATAAAAAACCCCCGGACCATTTTATGGTTCAGGGGTTTACACAGCTTTTAATTAACTTCGAACTTCTTTTTCCGTATGATAGACAATACCAATTGCTCCTGGACCTACATGCAGTCCGATTACCGGTCCGATATCCAGTATCCGAATCGGTGCATTGATTTTTTCTTTGATACGTGGTACCAGGACTTCCGCTTCTTCAAAAGCATCAATATGATGAATGACAACTTCTTTGAGGTGATGGCTTTTATGATCCGCCATCATTTTTTCTATCATTTCATCAACTGCTTTCTTTTTCCGGCGCACCTTTTTATAAATCGTGGTTTCTCCGTCTTTCACCGTAAGGATCGGGATAATGCTCAGCAGGCCTCCGATTAATGCATTGGCCTTTCCGATTCTTCCTCCGGCTTCCAGGTACTTTAAATTATTGGGAACAAACAGAAAGCGGCTTCGATTTTTCATACTGCTGACGGCCTGTTTAGCTTCATGGAGGCTTCTTCCCTCCTTCGCGGCTTTTGCTCCTGCCTCAACGGCAAAGCCCAGCTGCATACAATTGGACTCCGAGTCCATCAGCTCTATTTTAGCCTCGGGAAAGTCTTTCAAAACCATATCCCTGGCCATCATGGCCGTAGAAAGGGTGCCGCTCATTTTCTCCGATAGAAATACACCGAGGATCTCATTTCCTTCCTGGATTGTCGATGTAAAAACTTCTACAAATTCTCCGATAGAGGGTTGGGAAGACTTAGGGATTCCTCGTTTCTCCATCATTTTGTAAAATGCTTTGTTTTCCAGGTCCACTTCCCGGTAGGTATCTTCCTGAAATACAACTTTCAGTGACATAACCTGAATATCCAGGTCCTTTATTGTTTTCTTTTCCAGATAACTTGTACTGTCGGTCACTACTTTGATCATCGGTTCCGCTCCTTATAAAAAATTTATTGTGCCTGCAACTTTAAATTCAGCTTTGACTTTGTATTTCAATAATCTTTTCTACCAGGTAGTCCTCTAAAGGGGTACCGGCTATTTCAATCTTATTTTCCCCATAAAGGTCTACCTGTACTTTGAAGAAATTAATCAGCACCTGATTTTCATAAAGAAGATACTCAAAATCGTGACCGGGTACGAATACCACTTCCACCTCTTCATATTTAGGATTCTTTACCGCTTTTTCAATCTTCGGTAATAAATGGTCCGCATTCAGTACTTTGATCGGTGCTACCATCATTCGGGTAAACTCCATGTCCTCGGTCATCCACATATTGGTATTCCAAAAAACCCGCTCCTTTTTCAAATCACTGTTAAAGGGTTCTCGATTGGATATTGCACTGAGCACTTTCCGAAAAGACTCTTCATTGAACTCCTGATCATAGGTTTTTTTCATATCCCGATGATTTGCAATTTCATTAAGATAGGCCTCTCCTACTTTTTCTCTTTCGCTGGTGGCCTGCCAGTAAAACAGCATACTTTCCACCGTATCCAACTTTATGCTTATTCTTTTCATTTGTATCACCGACCTTTTTTAATTATTTATTTACTCATATCATATCAATTCGTTCATGGTTTGACAATCTATTAAAAGGGTTTTCATTGATTCCTATGGTCTTTTATTGGATAATTTCAAAATATTTCATTTGCTTAGGGTTCCCAAGTTCGATATAATAAATTTAGTATGTAAAATTTATTTATCCAAGGAGGATTTATTGATGAACACAAAAGAAATCATGGAGCTTGCATTAGAACTCGCCGGTTTAGAAGAAATACCCGAAGACTCCGGTATTATCGTAGAAGGGGAAGGTATCAAAAAGGTTGCCATCGGTGTGGACATGGAATTAGCGGAAATGCTGCTTGCAGAAAAACTTGGTGCGGACCTGGTAATAACCCATCACCCAAGCGGCGGAAGCCCAAGAATTAATCTACATAAAGTTATGGACAATCAGATCAATACCATGACCAAAGCCGGGGTTCCTATCAATAAAGCCCAAAAAGCATTACAGGAGAAAAAAGGACAAGTGGAACGGGGTCTTCATGTATCCAATTATGACCGGGCGGTATCCGCAGCGAAACTGCTGAAGATGCCTTTTATGGCGGTACACACCCCTGCAGATATTTTAGCAGAAACCGCAGTACAGAACCTGCTGGATGAAAAGCTGAAAGATCAGCCAAAGGCAACGTTAAAAGACATTATTGATACGTTGGAAACCAAAACCGAATACCAAAAAACCTCTGCCAAACCGGTTATTCGTGTGGGTAGTGAAAAGGATTATGCAGGTAAAGTTGTGGTTACCATGGCCGGCGGTACCGGCGGGGGAACAAATGTAATTAAGTCGTATTTTGAAGCCGGCGTAGGAACCCTTGTATGTATGCATATGCCGGAGGATGTAATCAAAGCCGTCAAAGAACAAAACATCGGAAACATTGTGGTGGCAGGACATATGGCCAGCGACTCCGTAGGAATTAACCAGTTTACTGACGCTTTGGAAGAAAAAGGTATTGAGATTATTCGAATGAGCGGATTGATTGATCCTAAATAGTGCCATCTAATTACTTGATTAACGTCCCCCAATAACCAATGGGGGATTTTTTCTTTTTCTTTGTTCTGTGCTATGATATAAGGGATATGGTAACAGAGAGGAGCGTTAGCATGAAGTCACGGACAATCGGTTATATCTCGGTAATGATCTCCGGAATGATTTTTGGAACCATGCCCTTGTTGGCCAAGTTCATTTTTTCCCAGGGAGGCAATTCCATCAATCTGGTTTTTTGGCGATTCTTCTTTGCTTTGCCGGTGCTGTTCTATCTCATTCGACGCAATCCCGAAATTGATTTTAAAATTACCAGGACTCAGACAAAAAACTTACTGTATGTAGGTGTTTTCGGTTATGCTGCCACAGCCATGACCCTTTATATCTCTTATAACTTTATCGCTACAGGAGTTGCCACTACTTTGCATTTCGTCTACCCGATTTTAGTAATAATCGGCTCTGCGGCTTTTTATAAGGACCGGCTTACCTTCATAAAGGTCTTTTGCGGGATAGTCAGTACTGTCGGAATTTATCTTTTATACAGCGGCGAACTCAGTGGTAGCCTGTTCGGTATATTTATGGCTTTGATATCCGGTGTGACTTATGCTTTTTATGTACTTTATATTGATAAAAGCGGCCTGAAAAAAATGCATTCATTAAAATTGACTTTTTATCTCAGCGTTATTGCCTCCATATCGATGTTCTTTTTTGCATGGATTACCAGGAATCTCACCCTTCAAATTACGCTGCTCGGCTGGTCGGTGACCTTATTTCTATCTATTTTCGTCACCCTGGGAGCCGTTAATTTACTGAATGTAGGGATTCAACGAATTGGATCCCAAAGTTCCGGAATACTCAGCACCCTCGAGCCGATTACCTCCATCATTCTTGGGATACTGATTTTCAGCGAAATCTTAAATCTTCAGATTGTGATCGGGTGCGCTCTTATTCTTGTTGCCGTCATACTGATCGTAAAGTTCGATAAGGTAGTGCTTCCTGTCGATAAGCTTACAAAGACCAAAAGAGCTCAAATTAAACCCTAGTAAACCTTTACTAAAGCAACCGTAATTCTTAAACCCTTTGAATTGTTAACCTTTTTAATAATACAGGTTGACAATTCTTTTTTTGTTGATTATACTAAAAAATGACTTTACATATCCAGGAAGGTAAAGCTTTGAAATACTGTTTGAAAGGTTGAGTCCAATGAAAAACTTACGGGAACTGATTTTAGTATCCTTATTTGCTTCGATTACCAGTGTTTTATCCATATTCTTAGTCCCCCTGCCCTTTACACCGGTTCCGATTACGCTTCAAATATTCGGGGTAACCCTTTCCGGTGCTATTTTAGGGGCTCGTCTGGGGTTTTATAGTCTATCCCTATATACCCTGTTGGGCGTCGTCGGCCTTCCGGTTTTTGCCGGTGGAGGTTCCGGCTTGGGAGCATTGATCGGCCCTACCGGGGGATACATCTTCGGTTTTACCGCAGGGGCTTACGTCATCGGACTCCTTACACATTTCGGCTATCAAAAGTTTCCCCGGGGGAAGATTTCAAAGTACTTTATCCAACTGAGCGCAATGGCTGTTGGAATTCTTGTGATTTACACCTTCGGAACGCTTCAGCTAATGGTGGTTACAGGGATGAATCTTACTGAGTCCATCACTATAGGGGCTCTGCCTTTTCTTTTACCGGACCTTCTAAAAATTTCCGCTGCGGCCTTTGTAGCAGTAGCCCTCAGGCAAGGGCTTATTAAAGCAAAACTGATCTCCAGCACCGGCAAAATATAAAAAACTCCTGTTTCAGGAGTTTTTTATCAATTTCATATATGCCCTTGGGTCAACTCCCCTAATCCTCTACCCCTTCCAGTAGAATTCTATTTTCAAATCCACCCCGTTCCGCTTTTTTATCGGCTTTGATCCGTTCCAGGGTGTATAGATCCTCACCCCGAAGTTTAGCGAGGGCTTCAATGACTTCGAGAAGATCAGCCAGCTCCTCAAAATCTCGACTCTCTTTAAATTCTTGAATTTCTTCCTCCAGTTTTTGAACCAAGCGGGTTTCCATTTCTTCTTCGGGTAAAATCTTTGTAATCGGGGTTTTCCCCGCATCTTCAATAATCTCCGGTATTCGGTCCCGTACCAGTTTGTTATAACTTTTCATGCTTTCACTCCTCTTTAATTAATTTCCTTTTAGAATACTGCTACTTAAGGAATTCAACAAAAACAAAAAAACTCCTTCATAACTGAAGAAGTTTTTGATATTAAAATTACAGGTTTGCATTTAATTTCTCAACGATATCATCCGCATTCATTCCATGAACCTGAGCCGCCTCTTCAATACTTTCCATCTGCGCAGAAGGACAACCGACGCATCCCATTCCGAAACTTCCTAAAATCGAGATTGACTGAGGGTAAGTTCGAACAACATCCCCAATATTCATATCCTTTGTTATTTTCATAGGATCACTCCTTTC
>SKOH01000214.1 GCA_007120165.1 Clostridiales bacterium | reverse complement strand
TGATCATTTGCAACACCCTTATATATTGGATTTTGATTTCATTTAATTTCAACTTCGTCTTAATTTTAACGAATTTATTCCAATAAATCCAATGAATTATTTTAATAAGATTTACATAAGCTATAAAATATATAAATGGAGGACTTTAGGCCTCTGAATTTTACTGGAATAATGAAAAATTACTCAGAGAGGGAATGGATAAACGGTCTTTTTTCTTTATCTTCCCTGGGTAAAAGGATATAATTATTTCCATCACATTAGGGAGGATATCGGAAATGATGAAACTGATCAATAAACTAAAACAAGTTGTTGGGCTGCGGATCTTAAAATCCGCCGTGGCTATTATTCTTTCTACCTATATTGCCACCCTTTTAGGTCTTAACTATGCTGCAACCGCCGGGATTTTCGCTATCTTATCGATCCTTGAGACGAAGCGGAAAACCCTGGAAGTGGGGATCGGACGTTTTTTCTCCGCACTGCTGGGCCTTGGCCTTTCCAGTATTCTATTTACCCTGTTGGGCTTTGAAGTTTATGTAATCGGAATCATCGTGATCATATTTTTGCCCTTGGCGACGAAAATTAGAAAATTTGATTTGAATGCGGGGTTTATAACGAACATGGTGTTTGCCAATCAGCTGCTGGATGCCGGCGCCGTTACGATGCCTTTTTTTCTGAACCAGATGGCTTTGGTCACCATCGGTATCGCCACCGGTCTATTGATGAATCTGCATATTCCCTACCGGGAACAGGAAATCATCGAAAAACAGCGAGCCATCGAAGGGGATTTGAAAATTATGCTGGAGATTTTCAGCTACAGCTTAAGAAATGCCTGCCGCTTGGGCCAGGATATGGATCAGCGCCTGGAGATGCTGAGCGAAGATATCAAAGAGGGGCTTCACCTTTCCTATCAGTACATCGATAACCGCTATCTCAGTAAGGACCACTACTACGTGCAGTACATGCTGATGCGGAAAAGTCAGTATAAAACCATGGAAGCGATGAGAGTCAGTTTAAGAAAAAAAATCATGACCCAGGACTTTGCCGATGCCTTAAGTAAAATCTCGATGGAGCTGGCAATGGAAATCGAAACCAGCAACGACGGCAAAGCGGCGATGGAAAAATTAGAGGAGGTTAAAGCCTACTACAGAAATCTTCCGCTGCCGGATACGAGACGCTCCTTTGAAGACCGGGCCCACTTATTTGTATTCCTTCACCAGCTAGAGAATTTTATCCGGATTAAAATGGAATTTTACCAACAGCATTATGCAAAGCATTCCGCCGTCAGCCCTACCGGAACTGAGTAAACCGTAAATACCAGCTATCACGAACCTTATTTGAAATATCGGCTGTACAGTTAATTAGAGGAAGCATCCCGACGGGCTCCGGGAAGTTCGATGGTGAATCGTGTGCCGATGCCTTGACGGCTGATTACTTCCAGGCCGCCCTGATGGGATTCAATAATCCATTTGGCAATGGAAAGGCCGAGGCCCGATCCGCTGGCGGTGCCTCCCCGGGCACTGGCGGAGCGGTAAAAGCGGTCAAAAATCCGGGGGACTTCTTCCGGCTGCATCCCTTCACCGTGATCCTGGACCTGAATATAGGCTTTTTCGTCTTTGGAATAAATCCGAAGAACAATTTCCTGTCCCTGGGGACTGTACTTGATACTGTTGTCCACTAAAATCCGAATCGCCTGTTTGATCAGCTTCGGATCCCCGTTAAAATATACCTTCTTTGGGGCCTCGATCCGAAAGGGATGTTTCGAATCAATCAGCTTGGCCTCCCGGATGACATTGTCGCCCACCTGGGAAAGATCCATATTCTCCGTAGAGAAAGTCAGATTTTTGCTGTCTCCCCGGGCTAAAAACAGCAGCTGCTCCACCAGGTTTTGCATATTTTCCGTCTCATCTTTTATCGCATCAATGGATTCCTCCAGGGTTTTCGGATCCTTTTTTCCCCAGCGGTCCAACAGATTGGCATAACCCCGAATGACCGCAATGGGGGTGCGAAGTTCGTGGGAGGCATCGGAGACAAAGCGTACCTGGGCCTCATAGGACTGATTGATCCGGTGCAGCATTTCATTGATGGCCCCGGCCAAATCCTTTAATTCGTTCTGGGTCTGGTCCACCGGGATGCCTTTTTCCATCTCGCTGGTATCAAAGCCGCTGATCAGCCGGGCAAGTTCCTGAAGGTCCTTCTGATCGGAAATTCTCCCGGCGGAGTCCAGGCCCGCCCGCAGTTTGTTCGTCGTTTCCGCAAGTTCCGACAGGGGCTTTAAAATGCTTCGAATGGACTTTCGATGGTTTTTCAGACTGATTAGAAGATAAAGAAGTTGAAGAAGGAAAAGTATCGTTAGGATGAAAAAGTATCCTTGAAAATCCCGCTGCATCCCATAGGAGATCCGGTAAAATCCTTCATCGGCGGGGAGGGTCATATCATAGCGGATATTTTCCCATCGATTAGAGGGTGCATCCCCGGGATCGTCTATACTAAAGCTTCGGCGGCTGTTCTCCAAGGGCAGCGGCAGACGGTGGGAGATACCCCGAAGGAAGGGGATCTGTTCCGCCTCCGTCTCCAACAAGCGAAGGCGGTAGGCGCCAATAGTAATTTCTTCCGATACCCCAGGGGAGAGTTCCCCCTGATAATGATTAAGAAAATCCTCCGCCCCGGACTCTGCCCGCCACAGCATAGTGGAGAAATAAAGAAGACTGATAACAATATTCATAAGAAAAAAGGCCGCAATAAGCAAGCCCGCCATTTTCAGATTCAGTTTCAGTACCAAAGAGGAACGGATTTTATCCGGGATCACCGGTTCCTTTGGTGCCGTTTTTCGATTATTAGTCATCCTTCATCACATATCCCACTCCCCGTACGGTATGAATTGCTTTAATGCCGAAGGGCTCTTCGATTTTTCCTCTAAGATACCGGATATAGACATCCACGGCATTGGTCTCTCCGGCAAAATCATACCCCCAGATCCGCTCCACAATCTGGTCCCGGTCCATTACGAT
>SKOH01000155.1 GCA_007120165.1 Clostridiales bacterium | reverse complement strand
GCCGGAGCCATTGTAGGAACCCTGGCCATGGCCAGGATCTATATGAAAAAAAGAGGAAAGATTTTCCGAAGCATTCAGGAAGGGGCCCGCATTGAAGAGGACTCCGTTCCGAGCATCATCCGGGACCTGTTAAAAGTTGCGGTACCCATTGCCATCGGTGCTTCCGTGGTGCCGATGATCAATATGTTTGATACCTTTCTGGTCGTACGCCGACTGCAGGACATCGGCTTTACGTATTTTGAAGCCAATAGCCTGTACGGACAGCTCCAGGGGATGGCCAACACGCTGATTAATCTCCCCCAGGTACTGACCGTGGCGATTGCGGTAAGTCTGGTGCCGGTAATTTCCGAGTCCTATACCCGGGGTGACGACGCCGCGGTGAAGTCCGATACCCGCTCTGCCGTTCGGGTAGGCCTGTTGATGGGTCTTCCCGCAAGCATCGGTCTCTTGGTCCTTGCCGGACCGATTATGTCGCTGCTCTACCCGAATGAACCGGCCAGTGCCGGACAGGTGCTCTTTGCCCTGGCACCGGCGGTAATCTTTTTAACCCAGGTCCAGGTCCTGACCGGGGTTCTTCAGGGCCTGGGAAAAGCCCATATCCCGGTACGGAACCTGCTGATCGGAGCGTTTTTCAAACTGATCATTACCTATATCCTGACCGGCATCCCGGCGGTGAATGTCCGGGGAGCCGCCATCGGTACGGTAATGGCCTACGCCATCGCCTTTAGTCTAAACCTTTACTCGGTAAAAAAGGAAACCGGTGCGAAAATCAGTTTTCGAGTGGTGGCCGTCCGTCCGATTCTGGCGGCGGGGATCATGGGGGCCGTGGTATTTTCCGTTCACCGGCTGCTCCTCGGGGTAATCGGTAACTCCCTGGCCACGGTAATTGCCATGCCCATCGGGGGCGTGGTCTATCTTTTCCTGCTGATGATTACCAGAGCCATTGGAAAAGAAGACTTTGACCTGCTTCCCAAGGGGGACAGACTCTTTAAACTGATGAACCGTTTCGGCCTGATGAAGCGAAAAAAATAGGGAAATGTTGAAAAAAGGAGGTTTTTTTATGGGGAAAGTTGACAGCAAGGCGGATAAATACTATAATATGAGTAATTTAGAGGAACTAATGGATGCCCTTCGAGGAAAAGAAGGCTGTCCCTGGGATCGGGCCCAAACCCATGAAAGCCTCAAACCCCATTTGATTGAAGAGGCCTACGAAGTCTTGGAAGCCCTAGAGGAAAAAGACGACGCCCTCTTACAGGAAGAATTGGGAGACTTGCTGCTTCAGGTTCTTTTTCACAGCACCATTGCAAAGGAACAGGGACGATTTCAGCTGCGGGACGTAATCCAAAGTCTCGCCGAGAAGATTGTATTTCGACACCCCCATGTTTTTCAGGATCGAACCGCCAATAGTGAAGGGGAAGCTATTGAAAGCTGGGAAGATCAGAAACGCAAAGAAAAAAACATCACCTCCACAACCCATTCCATGCAGCGCATTCCGAAGCATCTTCCCGCATTGATGCGGGCGGATAAAGTCCAGAAAAAAGCCGCTCAGGTGGGATTTGACTGGAAGGACCCGGAAGATGTGATCCGGAAAGTACATGAAGAGCTGGGAGAACTTTTGGAAGCAAAGGCGACGGGAGACCCGACGAGAATCAAAGAAGAGGGAGGAGATCTATTATTCTCCGCAGTAAATCTTTTGCGATTTTTCGATGTGGAACCGGAAGGCGCTCTGAATAACACCACGGACAGATTTATTCAGCGGTTTCAATCGGTGGAGGAAGACGCCTCAGAAAGCGGCAAACCCATGAAGCATATGGATCTGGAAGAGCTGGAAATGCTTTGGCAACAGGCAAAAAGAAAAAAAAGCTAGTTTTTTAAAAGAAAATCCCGAAAAAAGAAGGATTTTCTAGATTTTCATAGAATACTGTATTATAGAAAGGCAGTAATTAAATTTATAATATAAAAGGAGGCAATTTTTAATGAACAAAGCTGAATTAGTATCAAAAATGTCAGAAAAAAGTGACCTTACCAAGAAGGACGCAGAAATCGCGTTAAACGCATTCATGGAAACTGTTGAAGAAAGTCTAGTAGACGGTGACAAAGTACAACTGGTTGGATTCGGAACTTTTGACGTAAGAGAAAGAAAGCCTCGACAGGGAAGAAACCCGAGAAACCCAGAGCAGGTTATTGAAATTCCTGCTTCAAAAGCTCCAGTATTCAAAGCTGGTAAAACCTTAAAAGAAAAGGTTAACGAGTAAGCCCTACGTAGAACAACGAAAAACCAGGCCTTAGGGACCTGGTTTTTTTATATGATTCTTTATATAATAGGGGGCACGTGGCGGATAAGCGCCGCGCTGCCCGTTACTATAAAAGGATCAGTAAAAAGGAGTGTTTTAAAATTGTATAGTTGGAAAAAAGCAGTAAAAAGGTGTAGACAGCCGGGGATTTTGTTGATGCTGATCGTCGCATCGATGACTTTTACGGCCTGCAGCGAAGGCGGTCTCCAGAGCTCCGAGCCCTTCGAACCGGAAGTTTTAACAAAAGAGAGGGTAGCGGAAGACAGCAAGGATTTTAAAGAGGCGGTAGAAACCGAAGCGGTTCTAACCCAGGAGGGGGACAGCTCCGATGAGGCAGTAAAAGTACTACATAAGGTAAACCCGGGATATAAAGAGGTGGGAAAAGCCCTAAACCGGATCCGGGCGATGATCGGTATGAACGAGTTGGAGATAGAGGAAAGATTTGCCGAACACTTTGCCGAAAACAATGAAGAGGATTCCGCCGATGCTTCAGCGCCGAAAGACAAGGATCATGAAACCGAGGCGCCGAAGTTATCGGCGGCGGCGAAGGAAAAGGCCGAAGCGGTGATAAGAGGCCGGGAAAGAGCAGCGGAGAAGAATTCCGCCGAAACCTCCGAGTCTTTAGAAGTACGAAGACCGAATTCAGCGAAAGACCCCGATTCAGCATCGGAGACGGCTTCCAAGCCGGCACCGAAACCGCAGCCAAGTCCGCAGCCGCAACCGG
>SKOH01000127.1 GCA_007120165.1 Clostridiales bacterium | reverse complement strand
GATGTACTCTATGTACTTCAGAACTTTTGGGGTATAGCCAAGTTGGTAAGGCAGCGGATTTTGATTCCGTCATTCGTAGGTTCAAGTCCTGCTACCCCAGCCAATGATATGCGGAAGTGGCTCAGCGGTAGAGCATCGCCTTGCCAAGGCGAGGGTCGCGGGTTCAATTCCCGTCTTCCGCTCCAAAAATGTGTGCTCATAGCTCAGCTGGATAGAGCATCGGCCTTCTAAGCCGAGGGTCCGGGGTTCGAATCCCTGTGGGCACGCCATTTAAATTTTCAACCGCATGATACCTATGCGCCCTTAGCTCAGCTGGATAGAGTGACTGGCTTCGAACCAGTAAGTCGGGGGTTCGAATCCCTCAGGGCGTGCCAATCAAAGAAAACACCTGAATCGTAAAGATTCAGGTGTTTTTTATTTTTTGATAAACTTTTTTGATAAACGTTTATTGATAAACCGGCATTATAAATTTTCTTTGGATAAAAGCATCTTAATATACTGCGTTCTCTCATAGGCCCAGGGATCCTTCATATGATCCTTTGCCATATTGCCTCTGAAATCCTCCAGACTTTGATAATTCTTTTCCTTCATCCAGGCCTGCAGCTCCTCGGTCAACACTTCCACCTGCTGAATTCCGTTTTTGTAAAGGGTACTTACCACCTGTACGCACTGGGCGCCGGCAAGGAGCATTTTAATCATATCCTCTCCGACAATGATTCCCTTACTGCTGATAATATCTCCTTTAAACAGCGGGCTAAGCAGCGCCGTCCATCGCAGGGTCAGGAAACTGTCCGCGGATTGGGAAAAATCGAAGGAGATATTTTCCTCTTCCTCTTCAATATCGATATCCGGCTGGAACAGCCGGTTGAATAATATTACCCCATCGGCTCCGGCATCCTCCAGCCGTTTAACAATATTGGAAATGTTGGTATAATAGGGACTCAGTTTTACCGAAACAGGAATACTTACCGAAGCCTTTACCTTTTTAAGGATTTCTACTTTATGCTGTTCAATCTCTTCCGCGGTGGTTTCAGGATTTTGGGGCAGCTCGTAAAAGTTCAGTTCCAATCCGTCGGCACCGGTTTTTTCGATGGCCTCCGCATATTCCACCCAGGTATCAAGACTATGGGCGTTTAAACTTGCAATAATCGGGATCTGCATTTCCTGTTTAACTTTTTTCAGCCAATATAAATGTTCCTTGGTTCCTTCATAATCAATACGGGGGTAAATCGAGGTCATTTCCGCATGAACATGTTCGTATTTTTCCATGTCCTTTTCAAACTTAAACCGGCTGAGCTCAATTTCCTCTTCGAACAGGGATTTAACCACAATAGCCCCCACTCCGGAAGCTTCCAGACGTTTAAGATTTTTCATGGTACTGGATAGTGCACTGGCACCGGCTATAATAGGACTTTTAACTGGAATACCCATATACGTGGTTTCTAGATTTAACAAAATCAACACCTCCAAATTTTTATGTATTTCCTTTGCTTACTACATGTATACCTAGAAACTGAAAGATTAATCAGAAAATTCATCTTCGTTTTTTTAATATCGGAGTTCAAAAAAAATATAAAAAAAAGTTTTATCCAAGGGATAATGGGTAGTAACTATAAAAATAGATAAAGGGGAGTGTTATAATGAATAAGAAGGATATGAAGAAAGAAGTAAAAGGTGTAAAAAAAGATGTAATGGGTGCAAAAAAAGATTTAGCGAAAAAGTTTGAAGATTTAAAAGACCGTCTGGATCCTACGAAACGGGAAAAGGAAAAAGCAAAAGAGCATCGTAAAGGGATCGCTAAAGGCGCCGCCGCCGGTGGAGTTCTCGGTGGATTAGCAGGAATTCTCTTTGCTCCCGACAAAGGAGAAAATACCCGTAAAAAAGCAAAGAAAGAAATCGAAAAGAATACCGAAAAGGTTAAGGAAAACTTTGAAGATACCAAGGAAAACCTTGGAAGAAACTTAGAGGAAACAAAATTAAAGGCGAAAGGCTTTTATCAGGAGACAAAGGGAAGTGTAGAAGAAAAAGTCGGTAAGGCCAAGGAAAAATTAAATAAAAGCAAAGAGGAACTGGAAGAAGAAGTTGAAGAAATGACCGAAGACTTGAAGGATAAAGAAGCGGAATTAAAAATGAAAAAGACTGAAACGGAAACCAAAGCCAAAATGGCCATGGATAAAGCGGAAAAACATAAAAGAGAAGCGGAAAAGGATGCCAAGGAAGTAAAGGAAAATATTAAGGATAAAACCGAGGACCGGGCGGAAAAAATTAAAAAAGACGTAAACGAGATTAAAAATAAGTAATCCTATCGTCGGGAAACAATAAACTTTGCAGCAGCCAACTCCAATAGAATGCCTCTATTGGAGTTTTTCATGCTATCACTGACCGGTTTTGTAAACCCGGAAGGTTTGATTATCCCGGGGAGGATATGCTAAAATAAAGTATAACTTCAGGAATGAGGGATCAGATGAGGGTCATTAGGGCAAAAGAAATTTATTATCGATACGGAAAGGAGGAGGTTTTAAAAGGGGTGAGTTTCGAGATGCAGCAAGGGGAGATTCTGGGGATTTTAGGGGATAACGGCGCCGGAAAATCCACCCTGCTGTCGATACTGGCAACCGTTCAAAGCCCTGAAAAAGGGCAGCTTTCTTATTTTGACCGGCCCAAAGAAGCCCACTCCCTGCAGCAGCTTAGAAAGAAAATCGGTTATGTCCCCCAGGAGATTGCCCTTTACACCGAGGAAAGCCCCTATGACAACTTAAAGATCTTCGGAAGGCTGCACGGGCTGAGGGGAAAGGTGCTGAGGGATAAAGTCGAGGAAACCCTGAAGGTATTGAGTCTTGAAAAGGACATACATAAACCGGTCAGCGCCTTATCGGGAGGAATGAAAAGACGGACGAATCTGGGGGTGGCCCTGATGCACCGGCCAACCCTGTTAATTCTCGATGAACCCGCCGTCGGTATTGATTTTATCTCTCGAAAATCCATCCTGACCGCGCTGAAAAAATTGGCTGAACAAGGCCTCACCATTATATATTCCACCCATGCCCT
>SKOH01000144.1 GCA_007120165.1 Clostridiales bacterium | reverse complement strand
GGCATTACCGCCTTCGCTCCGGCTTTTTCCATCTCCTTTGCCGCCATCAAGTCCGGAGACATATAGGGAAGCACATTAAAGCCTTCCGCCGCTAAGGCTTTGGTGGCTTTTAGGGTTTCATAATTATCCGGCAGCAGATACTTCTGATCGGAAATCACTTCAATCTTAATGAAGTCTCCGCAGCCGGCGGCCCGGGCGATTTTTGCAATTCGAATGGCCTCTTCCGCATTTCGGGCACCGGAAGTGTTCGGAAGCAGCGTCATGTTTTTGGGAATAAAATTTAATACGTTCTCCCTGGGATTTTTAAAATCCACCCGGCGCAGGGCCATGGTGACCATCTGGGTATTGGAAGCCTCGATGGATTGTTTCATAATATCATGATTCGGATACTTACCCGTTCCTACCAGTAAACGGCTGGTAAAGGTATGTTCCCCTAATTGCAGTTGATCCTTATTATTCATTATTAACCCTCCATTTTAAATGTTTATATCGGAACTCCGACGGCGGTCTTTAATTCCAGTGCTGCAGCTTTTTCTGCAGGGCCTTAGCCGCCCCCCAGGAATGTAATCAGCTCCAGCTGATCTCCTTTTTCCATTTCCATCGATAACTGGGATTTTTCCAGAATTTGCTGATTGTATTCAACAATCACCATTGCCCCATCCAGTCCCAGGTCTTCCAAAGCCCACTGAATGCTTTTTCCCTGATAGGGATACTGTTTTCCGTTTATACTGACCATAATAATCCTCCTTTTGAGATCCATAAAAAAAGACAGGCCCCAAGGCCTGCCTTTTGATATAAGAATAAAGATACTGCTATCTTAATAATTAAAAGACTTCCCTACGGTAGGTTTAGCTACATCAGGTTCGAAGGGTTGGATCAAATAATCCTCTCAGTCCTATTCAGACACCCCCAGTGCTTGATTCAGTTTTTTACATCTTTTTTCCTTTAGTCTTTTATATTATATAAGAAATCCGGGTTTTGTCAAACGCAGCATGGCTATTCTTTTCCTCTTATTTCCAATTCCATCGGGGATATTCTCGGATTTTTATACCTGCCCTTGTTCCTGGTTCCCCGTCCGTAATCAATCGCCTGTACGGGGCAATAATTAATACAGGCCAGACACTGAACACATTCCTTTCCCCAAACCGGTTTTCCCGCAACCAGTTCAATGGTTCCGGTATTGCAGATCCGACGGCACAGGCCGCAGGAAATACAGTTTCTATTTACCCGGAATTTTTTCGTATCAATGGCGTACTTCAAAAACAGCGGGTTTACCGCTTTACTGAGGATCTTCGGCATAAATCCCTTGTTTAACGTAAAGCCCTTTTCTCTGCTTTTAATATCCTCGCTGATTTTTGAAAGCAGCAGATCCGCCCGTCGAATTTTCTCCTCGGCCTTTTGTCCCGCCTCCACTTTGCTGCCCATCATCATATAATTATTCGGCATTTTCAGTGAGTATCCGTAGTCCAGCCCAATATTTTTCTGTTTCAAAGCCTTCCTGAGGGTGTTCATGGTATTTCCGATATTCTCCCCGCAAGTGGCAATGGCAAAGGTGTAGCCGGGGGGATTATTTTCAACATCCAGACTCTCGATAAAGTTCAGCACCCACGTCGGGGGTCCCCAGGCATACACCGGAAAAACAAAGCCCAGGGGCTCATCCTTTTTTAAGGCAGGGACTTTTTTTGTAATCCCGGCCCGTTGGGAATCTCCCAGGTTTTCAATACTCTGTTGTAAATTAATTCCAAGAACTTTCGCCGCATAATAGGAATTTCCGGTACCGGTAAAATAATAAATCATTGCCTCACTCCTCTTCTATCGCTTCGATGATTCTCTCCAAAGCTTCCCCTAAGGTCCTTCTCGGACAGGCAAAGTTGATTCGTACAAACCCTTCTCCACCCCTGCCGAACCAGCTGCCTCCATCCAAGGCCACTCTTCCCTTTTCCGTGAGTTTTTTTTCCAGTTCCTTATCGGAGAGCCCATAGTCCCGAAGATCAATCCAGGCAAGATAAGTGGCTTTAGGCGGGGTGAACTTCGCCTTTGGCAGATTTTCTTTAACGGTGGTTTCAATGAACCGAAGGTTTTCCTGCAGGTAATTTAACAGCTCCTCCAGCCAGGGTTCCCCTTTGCCGTAGGCGGCTTCCACCGCAGCCATGCTGACGGGCGTCTGTTTTCCTATATGGTTTTTCTCCAGCACCTGCCTTAACCTTCGTTTCAAACCTGCATTCTTAATTATAAGATGGGCACTCAACAGCCCTGCCAAATTAAAGGTTTTGGAAGGGGCCGTTGCAGTGATTACAATATCGTCAAATCGGGGGTTAATGTCGGCAAAAATATGATGAGCCCCTTTTTCATAAACCAGATCGTGATGGATCTCGTCGGCAAATATCAGGACGCCGTTGGCTAAGCAGATTTCCCCTAAACGCTGCAGTTCTTCTTTTTTCCATACCCTGCCCACGGGATTATGGGGACTGCAGAGAATAAACAGTTTGGTATCCGGGTCCCGGGCCTTCTTTTCGAAATCCTCAAAGTCTATTTCATAGGTCCCCTGATGACAGATAAGGGGATTGTTAACCACCCGGCATCCATTGTTTTCTATGACTTTTTTAAAAGGATAATATACAGGCTCCTGGATAATAACGCCCTCTTTTTTTTCGACAAAAGCCTGCAGTACGTAGTTAAGCCCTGAAACCACCCCCGGGGTAAAAACCAGCCACTCCCGTTTAATTTCCCAATTGAAGCGCTTTTTATACCACCGGATGATATTCTCATAGTAGCTCTCTCCTCGTTTCGAATATCCGAATACCCCGTGGGAGACTTCTTCTTTCATCGCTTCAATCACTTCCGCCGGTGCCTGAAAGTCCATATCCGCAACCCATAGGGGCAGCAGGTCTTCCGCTCCGTAGATTTCCCGAATTACCCCGGGGTCCCATTTAATGGATTTGCTGCCTTTACGGTCAACGACTTGGTCAAAGTTCGGTTTCATTTATCCGCCTCCTAAACGTTGATTACATGACTTCCTTCCGGTACGCCTTAAAGGCCGAGGCAATGGAATAGTCCCG
>SKOH01000033.1 GCA_007120165.1 Clostridiales bacterium | reverse complement strand
GAATTGTTGTTCTATGATAATCCATAATTTCATCAAGGGAATGTTCAAAATTTACATCCATATCAAGACCCGCCCACCTTGTTATTCCTTGACTAAAGTTTAAGCGCCATAAAACAAAGGCTTTTTCATAAAGTTGATTCATTTTTTCTGCCTCAACATTCATTTTTTTTAGGTTGTGATTTGATAATACTCCCAGTATTTTTTCAGCATCTTCGTATGAATCTGATTTAAACATTTTTTTTGCTACTGTCAGTACCTCATTAATATTGTTTTTTTCTGTTATGAGATAATACTTTTTCAATTTATAGGCTGCTAAGTAGTTAAGATGGAACTCCGAATAATATTGTATTTCTTTTAATAGTATTTTGTTATGTATCAGCCTAATCCACTTTTTCACGCTGGTGGATTCGTAATTTTTATCCAAAATATAGGAATCCTTATTATTAATAACTATTTGATGTGCTGAATCATTATTGGATCTATGAATTAATTTCCATTCGACACAAGCGATATAGATATAAATTTTACTAATGACAATATGCTTACAAGAATGCAATTGTCTAATCGTTTTTTTTATCATTTTCAAAGTATTACTCATTTGTCATTTTCACCTTCTATTAAATATTTTGAAAAATTAATTCAACGATTTCAACAATTGAACAAAATTTCCAAACAAATTGTAAAATTTCATATAGCACACCTAGGATATATCAGAATAAACATTATTATTGTAACCCTTCCAGAACTTTTTCCCAGCTTCTGTAGTTTTGAACTCGCTTTGCTTTAATTTTTCTCTTTTTTTATTCTTTTTCGTTGACTCTTTATACCTTTTCACCGCTTCTTTAGGATCCCCATCAAATACCAGATGGCCTTTTTCAAACCACAAAGCTCTTGTGCAGACATTCTCCACAAAGTTGGTATTATGGGTGACCACCATAACTGCCTTTGCGGTATGTATCATCTTTTGGATCCGTTCACTGGCTTTTTCTTTAAACGCCATATCTCCCGCAGTTAACGCTTCATCTATGATAAACAATTCCGGTTCCAGTACTGCAGCAATACTAAAACCCAGCTTAGCTTTCATTCCGCTGGAATAATCTTTGATGGGTTTATCTATATGGCTGTTGAGTCCCGAAAATTCGATTACCTGGTCTTGGACCTGGTCTATCTTTTTTTTCGAAATGCCCATCATCATACCGGTTAGGCGAATATTATCTCGTCCTGAAAGCTGTCGATTAAAGCCGGTCCCGAGACTTAGTAAGGCGGTTGTTTTTCCCAAGGCTCTTATCCTACCCTCATCCGGTTTATAAATACCACTGATAGCTCTGCAGAGTGTACTTTTCCCCGCTCCGTTATGGCCGATAATCCCGACGATTTCTCCTTCTTTTACGGAAAAACTCACCCCCTTTAAAGACCAGAAATCTTTTTTCCCGACTTTGAATTTCACTCCGATATTGGATGCTTTCAAGACTACATTCTCTTTAATATTGGCTTTTGTTTCGGTTAAGTTCAAAACCTTCTTTTTCTTTTTACTACTTTCCGGTACGGATTCTTTATATCTCCTAGAAACTTCCACAGGATCCCCTTCCGCTTCAATTTTTCCTTGGTTAATCCATATAGCTCGGGTGCAGTTTTCCTCAATAAAATCCGAATTATGACTAACCACAATCACCATTCGAGCGGTTTTGATGAGTTCTTTAACCTTTTCCGATGCCCGGCCTTGAAATTCTAAATCTCCCGTACTCAGAGCTTCATCCAGAACCAGGATTTCAGGATTCAGCATAGCCGCAACACTAAATCCCAATCTTGCTTTCATTCCACTGGAATAATTTTTTACCGGTTCGTGGATAAACTGTCCGATACCTGAAAACTCATAAATTTCATTATAAAATTCTTTAACTTTTTTTTTCGTCATTCCTAACATCATACCATTTAAGTATATATTATCCTTCCCGGACAACCTTGAATCAAATCCGGTTCCCATCGACAATAATGCCGAGACCTTTGCGCCCACTTGTATATCCCCGTGGTCCGGTTGAATGATCCCGGAAATCACTTTACACAAGGTGGTTTTTCCTGCTCCGTTACCGCCGATAATTCCCAGTAATTCTCCTGCGTAGGCGGAAAAAGTGATGTCTTTCAGTGCCCAAAACGCCTCCTCTTTTTTTCTAAAGGAGAGGTTGAAAATCAGGGACTGAAAGTCATCTTTCTTTTGGCTAAAATCATAACAGATCCCCATACCCTGGGCAACAATTACTTTTTCTTTTTCCTCCATAATATTTCATGCTCCTTTTAATTTTGTTCCTTATACGAATTTGAATATGTAATGTGGCTCAGAAAAAAACTGAAAATTGTGCTTTGTTTACAGATTCTCTCACGTTATTCATTATAACGAACATTCTTTTTAATTACAAGATGAACCATTCACCCAAACAATCTTTTATGAAAGTATAGATCAACAGCTGGTTGTCAATTGAATAGAACCTCTATCTGTGCGGTAAGAAAACCTGACCTACAGAACTTGGATCAAGAGGCAAGAAAATCCCGTAAACAGTTTGCCAACACACTTCATATCTTCCATGTTCAATCAATGAACTAACAATCCTATGATACATCCCTAGAACTTTATTTTCAAGCTAATTCCTTTATTTATCAAAAAAAGACCTTCGACAAATTCCGCGCTTTTTTTATAGGTTTTATGGTCATTGCCTCATTTTATAACCTATAGATCATTGTATCAATAGTTTCATGCGTTGCCTAGAAAACATTTCTGTGAAACAGACGTCGTCTTACCCCAAAGTGGACACACAAAAGAGGCCCGCATAATGGACCTCCTTTTAATTTATTTTTCTAATTGCTTGGACTTTATTGTTCTTTTAACCATGGTTCGGGATCGATAGGGGTTCCTCTAAATGTAGAAGTTGCATTAATTCGAACTTCAAAATGAAGATGGTTTCCTGTGGAATTTCCAGTAGTTCCAACGAGTGCAATTACTTCTCCGGCCTCTACCCAGTCTCCCACTTTCACTAAGTTTTTGGAGTTGTGGGCATATCTTGTTCGTACGCCGTTTCCATGATCAACTTCAACCCAGG
>SKOH01000227.1 GCA_007120165.1 Clostridiales bacterium | reverse complement strand
CATATTTTACCCCTTTTCCTCTCGATCTGGATATTTTAAACTTCTAGTTAATTAATTCTATAATGAAATCCATAAATCCTCTATTTTGGGGTAATTAGTTCTGTTAATTAAGATCGTTACTGTTTTTACTCTAAATCCTCTAAATCCCATTCTCTATGAAATTGTACCAAATACGCTTCCATAAATTCATGTCTCTTTAACGCAATCTGTTTCCCGATGTCGGTATGCATTCCCTCCTTAAGTAATAAAAGTTTGTCATAAAAGTGAGCGAGACTAGAGTTCTCATCCCCTTCTTCATAGATTTTTCGATTTAATTTGCCTCCGTAGGCAAAAGTCCTAGCGATGGCGATAGCTCCTATAGCTTCCAATCTGTCGGCGTCTTGAACAATCCTACCCTCTAAAGTACTTGGTATTTTCCCGCTTGAATAAGACATATTCTGAATAATTTCCAGTACATGCTCTACCTGATGGTTAGTATACCCTATTCTTAGTAGTTCGTCTGATAAATTCCCGATGGCTTCCCCAACGTTTGGGGCTACCTTTCGATCAATGATATCGTGGGTTAATCCGGCAACATTTATAATTTCTAAATCCCCAGCCGCAGGCGTATTGTTGCCAATATAATTTGCTATTTTCATCACCCGTAAGGAATGGGAAAAATCATGGGCGGTAACTTCCGTAATTAGTTTTCTAGATGTGTACTCTTTTACTTGTTGTAGTTTTTCCAAGATATCTCTCCTTTTGATCAGCGTCACCTTAGTACCGCAAACATATTACTGCCAATTACCCCAGATCAGCTACATGGGACAAATGATTGATATATTCGATATGACATCCATCTTTGCTTAACCTGAATTTATGTACAGACGTGTCCCCGCAACTGATGGAATGTTCAGTCATCATAGGCAGATTAAGTAATGACCGATAAATCATATTTATCATCCCGCCATGGGAAACAATACATAGTTGGGAATCCTGGGGATACGCCTCCTTTAATTTGGATAAAAAAGCTTCTGCTCGAGCTCGAAAATTTATCAGGGATTCCGTATTAGCATTTGTATGATGGGGTTTTCTGCCCCCCTCGGGCAACGGATATTTTATCCGTGCTTTTTCACGGGTTAACCCTGCTAAAAAGCCGTTATCCCACTCCATTAATTCATCCACTAAAATTATACTGTTCCTCGTCTCCTGACTGATAATTTCTGCAGTTTCTTTTGCTCTTTTCAATGGGCTTGAGAGGATTACATCGAATTCTTCATTTGCGGCTATCCATTTGCTCAGTAATACCGCTTGACGTTTTCCCTTGTCAGTCAGGGAAAAATCGGCTCTACCCTCATGTACGTTGAGAAGATCTGCTTCCGATTCCCCATGCCTGATAATGATCAAATACATTTTATCACCTCCTATCATATTAGAACCTTAACTCTCCTTCTCTCTTAAAGAGCTCTAAATTTTAATAATGACCGGTAATAGGTTTATCTTTTGATCGGTGTTTACGATTGGGTTCATATCCCTGCCAATACACCCTTTTTTCATCAAAACGTGTTCTCGCTTCTTTAGTCTCTGCGGGATAACCGACAAATACAATCCCAAGGGGAGTAACATAATCAGGAATATCCAATAATTTTTTTATCGGTTTTACATTGCTTTCAATGGGATATGCGCCTACCCAAACAGTACCTAGACCAATACTTGTTGCAGCAATTAATATATTCTCAATTGCTGCACTACAATCCTGCACCCACATTTCACGGGCGGGTCCTTTAAATGCCAATTTCATGTTTCCACACACAACAATAGCGACTGGAGCATTATATCTAGCGAAAATCAACTTTTCTCTTAACACTGTAAGCTTTTCAACCTCATCTATCACTATAAACTCCCATGGTTGACAATTAGCAGCGGTAGGTGCAGCTGCTGCCGCCTTTAATAAAGTTATAATTATATCTTTTTCAACCGGTTTATTTGCATATTTTCTTATGCTTCTTCGCTTGTAAATTGTTTCAATAACGTCCATTTAAAACCCTCACTTCTACATTTATAGTGTGCTTTTAAAAATTTGGTAAGTGCAATTAAGAAAAAGATAATTTCTGAATGATTGTACCGGTGTGATCTCTTTCAAATCAAAAATATATTGCTCCTGTAGAATCAAAGCGAAAAAAGAACATATCTGGCACACCGGCTACTGCTTCCCCTTCGAAGGAAAAATATGTTCTCATTATAATTCTGAGGTTTATAATCCCTACTCTTAAGCAGGCTTTTTTAGGCATCGTCTGCTATTTCATTTATGTTTCGATACAAGGTGTTTTCATTACTAACTTCATACCTTCCGCTTTCATTTCCAGGCAGCCTGCCGATTACAGTCTCATTGACTGTAATAAAGAATTCTCCGCCAGTAGTATGAAAGTATACGTAAAAATCATCTTCAGGATCGTGCATTTCTTCTGTCTCTTCCAAGTTCATATTCGACGGCGCTTCCATAATTTTGTCCATAATTTCTTGGTCTTCGATAACTGCCATTGTGGAACCATCATCTAAACGTATTTCTATCCTCTCCACTTCTCTATCACCAATTAACTCTTATATTTTTTCACCATAGGTTACACTTCCTGCTTGGATAAAAACAAAAGCTATAATCAGTGCAATAGGAATTAAAATGATCAATCCTCGTTTTTTCATTCTGTCAATCGCCTCCAATTTTCGAGTCCAGTAAAGCCGTTATTTTAACTTTGGTAGCATTAAATATCCACTTCGCTGTCCCATAGAATAGGTACTATTCATTAGACAACTGCAGGTCTATAGTTTTCTCAACTATTGGTTGGAGTACGGTATGCATCTCCTCCGCCACAAACCCGTCATTATTGCTCACCATCTCAAATCTCGTCGTATTTTCCAGCTCAACTATTTCTCTTAAAGTTCTTGAGAGCTCCTTAAAATGTGCTCTATTGTTTTTTATATCATCTTCATTGAACCTACTGGTTGTTTCGTTTAAACCTATTGTAAAGTTCCAAATTAAGTTTGATAATTCATCTTTTTCATCACTAAGCATTCTATGTGTTCTTGCATGCTCTACTAAATTAAAACTATGTCTATATAGTGCTTGCAGTTCTCTTTCTCCATCTCCAGGAGTTTGCAGGTCCTCGTTTGCTAAATAATCCAAGCTATTACTGTAAAACCTTAACGTTGAAAAAAAAGCAATATAATTATTATCAGCACTATGGCTTATTTTAAACTCAGCAGAATGGACTTTGGCAAATAAAAAAATGTTTGCTGCTAAAGATATAATCAGTATACCCATCAACATTTTACTCCTGTTTTCTGTGAAAAAGTTATTTTTCATAATTCATATCTCCTTTCCTAAATATTAACTCTTTGATACAGCATTCCTTTACTATTACTTCATTGCGCTGTTGCGTTTCATTCCTTAATTGTACGTCCTACAGCTGTGGTATATGCGGTCTCGATGAATCCACTTGTTTAGTTAAACAATTCTACAAGCAATTCCAAATATCCTCTACATTTCAAATAAAACTTCTCATTTTTGCTATCAATAGTCTTCTTAATGAGATTGTATAAGGTTCTTTACCATTACCGATATTCGCTTTACCCCAAACTCTTACTCAAAAATCGAGTGGGGCTGATTTTTCCTTGACGGTTCTATGTAGCTCTTACGGTAACGGACATGTTAGTGAAGCCACAATTTCTATGGTTTCGACTAATGTTCTTGCAATTACCGACTCTCGCTTGCTTCACAGTACTCCCAACTCAAAATATAACAGATCGTATTCTCCAAAACAAAAGCATAAACAGAAGAAAACCAGCGGAACTTGGTTCCCGGTGAAATTCCTCTGTATTTTATCATTTTTACTTTGATTTAGGACTACCCTCTGTCTCTGGGGTGTATAAAAGATACAGAGTTAAGTACATCATGGAAAATGGAATGATATAATTTTTTATCCCTGCTAAATAAATACCTACTCCCACGATTAGAAGACTTAATAATGAAATAGCTGCGATTGTATCCCTGTAGCTTTTAGTGCTTTTAAACACGCTCATAAATATCATTTTTAAATTAAACAATTTATCTAATACATAAAAAATAAGAACCGGAAGAAAAGTACCTATCCCCATTAATATCATTCTGCTTATTTTAACCACCCCTTTTAATATTAAATGTTTTATTGTATTAACTTCCAATCCGTCATCCTGTTCTTTTGCTATCTAAGATCATTTCGTTGGGCCAATTCTAGCATTTTCTTCGAATACCTTTTTAAAAGATTTTACCTCTTCTCTCTTTGCATCCAGGTTTATAGAAATCACACCTTCACTGGTACGCCGAAAGAATACTTGAAAATTTGATTTTTTCGTAGATTCTGCCCCTGTAAGTATTTCTAATTTTTTCATATCGCTCCATTTGAAAGATGTTATTCGCTCCCAAGGGATTAAGCCATGCCCTCCGTAAATAATACCTTTTTCCCTTATCTGCAGATGTCGACACAGGTGTATAGCGAAATAAAGTGCTGCTTCTATAGTAAGTATGGCAAATCCAATAAATCCGATTAATTCACCAAGGATTAACCAATCGGCAAGACTTTGGTTATAATCATAAACCCGTTCGAAAATACTATTGATATTCCTGGTCGTCAATAGGTAATAAATGATTAATATCCCCAAAACCACGATCGGTAAAATTCTCAATACTTTTTGGGAAATTCCCAGTTTGACTTTTTTTAAAGTTTTTCCCGCTTTTTTATGTTCCAGGCGTATTGTGTATATTTGATATATCAAATAAAAGAAAAAAAACACTGCTAACAGTACCGGTATTTGATTAAAAAGCAGCTATCACAAAAAAACTTATGAGCAGGACTAAGTCGCTGTTAATTCTTTTCATTCATTAATCCCCTTTTTTTTATGTGTTTTTTACCGATTTTCATCGTATTCATTAAGCTTTTTAATGATTTCTTTATTTTGCTTCAAAAGATTTTTAAGTTGCGTATCAATCGAACGCCACATAATGAGTATTACAGTAAAAAGTATTATCCAAAGTGGATAAATTGCTAGAAAATCCAATTATATTACCTCCCTCTAATATCCCGATCTGAATTCTTTCTTTTTAGTTATTCTGCTGAAATCAATTCTCTATTTTAATCAATGACGATGAACCAATTGATCCCCTGGTCGCACATAATCTTGCTACCCAACCCTACCACTTCTCATTTCTGTTGGAAAAACGCTGTTCTCGGAAGTCATGCATCCTAAATTATTCACTAAAAATTTTTTAATGCTGAGCCTAGCAAAGGCAAAAATAGCAATAACATAAAAAGGAGTGTTTCCTTTATCCTATAAGAACTAGCTGTGTTTTTAAAAAAGTAAAACCCAAATAAAAAAAGTGAAAGTACTGCAATAACGAAAAATGCGAATTCAGAAATGTACTCCCACAAAACAAGGGCTTCTACCAATTTAAAAATTGCGAAATAGCTAAATAGTATTAGACCCAGCACAGGAATACTGCGTACTTCTGTACTTTCTTCTTTCTCATTATTTTTTTCTTTTTTTTCTTTACTATATAAATAAGCCAAAAGCGGAAGACAAGCCACACCCAATCCGATCAAAATATTACCCCAATATGCTTGATTCAATTGTAACCCTCCCTTTATAATAAATCTTCTTGAATTCTCTTTCTTAATCGCGAAAACCTTAATATTTCAATAAGTATGGTTTCCAAGAACGTTCTAGGGTTAGCCGATGTTTCACATGTTTTTTAATTACCTTTTTCCATCAATATTTCTCAGGTTTACTATTTTGCCCTATGAGCAAGTTAATTATGTATTGTATGATAATTACCTTGTTGATGTACTTTCCGGGACCGTTTACCGCCTTGATTAAGGATTAAGGTGTCCATTTAAATAATATGTCTTCGCCCTCCCCGGAGGTAATAATTTCTGCCCCGGTGGACTGATAAAGCTTCATCGCCGAAGCATTGCCCTTGTTCGTTAAGACAAAGGCATTGTGGATTTCCTTCTTATTCATGTGCGTTAAAAACGCATATACCAGGGCTTTGCCGATGCCTTTTTTCTGATGCGTGTCCAGTACGTCGATAGAATATAAAAACAGCTGATTCTTCGGCATATCAAATCGCTGAAGAATGTAGCCGTAAACATTGCCGATGACTTTTCCATCCTCGACGGCAACATACATGATGTTACTGTCATTATTAAAAAACCGTTCATTGATTAGGGTTTCCGGTTTTGCCCCGTAAAAAAGACGGGCCGCGTCCTTCGCTAGATCCAGGGTTTTGTTCGTCAGTCTTATAATTTCCATATTTACTCTCCTTCGCAAACTAAAAATAGGACATCCGGCGGTTTTCCTTTACTCGGTGGAGTCCGTCACCGCCACTCGTAGGATGTAGACATGTTCGTTGTGGATCAGTTTTTCCATTGCCTCCGGGTCCTCTTCAAAGACCTCGCCGGAGAAGACGCTTTCTTCGCTGCTGGAATAGGCCTGAACCATAATAATGGGTTGGCTGTTTTCTTCCAGGTCTACGCTGTCAATCGCCGCAATGGTGTTGCCCATCCCGTAGTCGATGGCCGGGAAGGTTTCCGGGAAGGTCGACACGGAGCCTTCCTCCGCCTGAATCATTGCAAAGATCCATTCGTCCTTTTCTTGGCTGCTGGAGATGACCAGCTGTCCTTTCTTATCGTCAGAATGCATATGAAACCAGGTATCGGCAAACCTTCCGATGTGCTCGCCGTTTTCGTAGTAATCCACCCAGAATTGTAAAAACTCTCCGGTCTCATCGGTGATGTTCACATCAAACACTTCAATATGATTTACCCCGACGGCGGTAAGCAGCCTGTTTTCATCGTCACTCAACGCCGCTCTTTCAATCGTTCCTTTTTTCATCCCGCTCCCATCGGTGCCTTCATTTTCTTCGCTGCAGCCTATTAACGCTGCGGCCCCCAGCAAAAATACCCCGATCAGCAGACCGGTAAGCAACCCTTTCTTTCTCATCATTTTTTTCCTCCTTATTTATCGGCTGTCCAGGTTCTCGGCGATTAAAACCTTCGGTATAGAAGGCGCCCGGCTACCGAATTGTTACGCTAATCAAACTTCTTATATTACTTATTCGCTATGTGTACATTTTTTCCTGCTAGATTTTGTAAATAAAAAACTTTGGTCCCGAGCAATGAGACCAAAGTTTTTAATGTTTAATCTGCCGCTACCGCTGCAACTACTACCGCTGGTATAAGAAGCCCTCAAATGGAGACTCGGGATCGATTACGAATTCCCCTTCCCGATCAATAACCGCCGGTATACCTTCCAGATAAACGATGGTGTAACCGTCAGCAAAAAAACCCATGGTTCCCCGGCCAAAACCGCCCTCAATCAGATTATGCAGGATGGTATCAAACCGGTGCTCAATTACAAGTTCTCCGTCCTGGTCCATGTATCCCCATTTATCTCCTTCCAGTACTCCGGCCAGTCCGTTGGAAAAAGCCATGGCGCCGACAAACTGAGGTTCCATTTCAAAGTTCCCGGAATCATCAATATACCCCCACAGATCCCCTTCCTTTACGGCTGCCAGGCCTTCAGAGAAATCCGTAACCTCTTCAAACTGCGGGTCCACTGCATATTCCCCGTCGGTATTCATAAATCCCCATCGGCCCTCTTCTTCTACGGCCACCAGGCCTTCGGAAAAGCTTCGATTGCTCTCAAACTGGGGCTCGATGACGTATTCACCGTCGGTGTCGATATATCCCCAATGATTATCTCCCGGTTCCAATATTCCGTCGTTTTCCTGCACCGCAGCCAGCCCCTCGGAAAAAGGCTCCACCAGCTTAAACTCCGCTTCTATTTCGAAATTTCCCTGGGGATCAATAAAGCCCCAAACAGGACCGGCGTCTTCCCTGATTTGAACCCCAGCCAGGCCTTCTGAAAATCTTCGTGCCTGTAGGAAGCCGGGTTCTATATCGTACTCGCCCTCTTGGTTAATAAACCCTACTTCACCGCCATCTCTTACCATAGCAAGGCCTTCATAAAAACTCTCGGCGGAATCAAACTGGAGGTCGATGACGTATTCTCCATCGGAGTCTATGTATCCCCAACTGTCATCTTCCTGAACCGCCGCTACACCATGGGAAAAACTTCGGACATTATCAAATCTCGGCGTAATTTGGTACTCCCCATGCTGATCAATCGCCCCGTATTCGCCGTCGGATTCTGCAAATAAAAGTCCTTCGGAAAATAAATTGTTGGCCCCTTCATCACCGGTTTCCTCAACGCTACTCGACGTACATCCCGTAAAAACCACCAGCACTGCCAAAATCAATGCTCCCATAACCCCAGGTATTCCTTTACTTTTTCTCATAAATCATTCCCCTTTCATTTAAGTATTTATATGTAGGACTAATAAGGCCTTTACCCTACAGCATGGCTCAGGAGTAGAATCTTTCGCAATATCCCCCAGCATATGTCCATTAACTTTTTCAAATAGAGTTTTTGTCACAGGATATTTAGCAAGTAAGAAAGACTGTATCTCAACTATCTCTTTCGCTTCTACCAGGTTTCCTTTTTTCCCAGGTATGCTCATCTTAGAATCTGAACTTATCCACTTTTGCTCATCCTTATGAATTCTTATCTCTTCTACTCCACTTAGAATCGATTTCATTAAGCTATCCAGATAATTTTTTATATTTTCATTTATGTTTTTACTCCTTCCATCCTCAAACATCGCTCCGAAGAGCGACCTAGAAGTGAAATGACGTATAACCTTTCTAGGGTTAGCGACTCGCTAACCCTATTTTCATTCTTCAATCCTATGTTGCTAACGCTGTATTATATGCAAGCCCGATGAATCTACTTGTTTAGTTAATCAATTCTACAGGCAATACTAAATATCCTCTAAATTTTGGAAAAAGTTTTTCAATTATACTGAGTCTGGATACCGACTTTATCGCTAATTCTTCGCTACCATCTAGGAACTATAACTTTTTTTGTTTTTCAGTTCAGAAAAACCATAAACGATCCCAAAGGCAATAAGAAATCTCACAATATCTAAAATTAAGTACCCTAAGTTGAAATCATCACTCCACAAACTATATGAGAATGCATCAAAACCTGCGACAATACCTACCGCACCAATTGTCCGATAAAGTAAATAGCAAAGAAGGAATTTAAGTGTCTCTCTTATAGCCTTATATTTTGTCATATAGAACCTCTCCTTTTTATATTATATGAACTTCACGAAAATTTTTTACTCAACTTTATGTCCAAAAAGAGATTTATAGCCTATCCCCTTGCTGAAAGCTTTATTTAATTTTGATTAATAATTTTACCGACTTTACTAAAGCCCAGATTAATAAGAATCACTAAAGAATCTAATTAATTTTATAAATAGTTCATACTACATCTTGCTATATCGTCAGTATATTTTATTAATCGAAGGGATCACCGTTTATAGAGAAGGCAATAATTATCAAAAATCAACAGAACTTTTTACCGAAGGTATACTGATAAGTAATGAAAATTTTTCTATTAATCATTATAAAGAAATTTCTTATTCTCTTATAGAACTCCGTTTATTAATGAATATTGGGTTTTCATTTAATCGATTGGGAGATCAAGAAAAATATATAGAGATTTTTAGTTTTATCATGGGCGAAGTTGATAATAATGACCCCATTTATTCAATTATTGCATACAATCTAGGAACTGCTTATAAGCGATCCGAAAAATATGCAGATGCTATTGGAATTATGAAGAAAGGTATCGACTATTGCAAATATAGTCTAGACTATTCAATGCTTCCCGTTCTATATTATGGCATGGGTGTTTCGGAGTATTATTTGAATCATGAAAGCTATAAGAATTCTTTTAAAAAAGCCCTGTCATTAACCTCACTACTCGGAATGGAGCATCTGAACGCTTCTATGAAAGAAAAATGCCGGGAACATTTTCAATTTGACGTTTCTGATTAACAAGTTTATTGCACTATAAAAATAAAGTCTTTTGTACCTCCTGCAATTTTCTTTTTAACTTCCATCGGAACTTTATTTTCATCAATTTTATCAAGGGTTTCACCAAAATATTTTCTCGCCTCTGAGCTATAAATATATTTCAACATTTTTCATCCCTCCTAGTTCATATATTATACCGTGATTGTACTAGTTGTACACTTGTACAGAATGCAAACCTACTGATCATTATTTTTACAGGAAAAAACTTGATGACGGCAGCATCTTAAGAACAAAATAAGTCATGCCGTAGAAAAAAACTTGCAACGATAATCCTTTTCGTTGCACTATCGTTGCATTTTATATTTATCGTTGCAAATCGATTGTAACGATATTAAAACTAAACTGATTAAGATCACCTGTCTCTGTCTGCTCTTGATTACAAGTAATACAAATGTTATAATGTATATAGAGGTGATATATGATGAAAACAACCAAACTGAGAAAAGTCGGTAATAGTTATGGTGTTACAATACCTAAAGAGCTGATGGAAAAATATAATTTAAACGAAGGTGTTGAGCTTAATATTATCGAAGAAAACGATGGTTTTACGTTAACTCCCTATGATCCTGAGTTTAAGAAGTGGGTTGATAGCTTTGATAAAACCAATAAAAAATATAAGAATACATTAAAGGCTCTATCAAAGTGAATAAAATCGTATTTATTCCCAAAGAGGTAATTCTTTTTTCCCATGATCAGCTCATTCAACGCTATGGCGGTAGTACGGGTATACGAGACATGAAATTACTTGAATCCGCACTTGAACAACCGAAAGCAACTTTTGGTGGAACCTACTTACATGATACAATTTTTAAGATGGCGGCGGCTTATGGATATCATTTGTGTAATAACCACCCCTTCATTGATGGCAATAAACGAATATCCTTAGTGGCAATGGATATTTTTCTTCAACAAAACGGTTACGAAATAGTTGCTACGGAAAAAGAAACCTATAAAGTTATCATGAGGTTATCAACTGGAAACTTATCAAAAGAACAGCTAACCTCTTGGTTACTAGAGAATACAAAATCAGTATAACGCTTTGTATTTTGCCCCATCCCATTGAAGTAAATCAATGCTCTCACCGACACTTTTGAACCTCTCATGACTTTAGTCATGAGAGGTTCAACAAAGCAAACTCTCAAGATATCGAGTTATTGGAAAAAATATCCCCTCTTTACTATTTCTACTTCGACCTTCAAAATTTCTTCCTGGTTTCCCTTTGTGGTGTTAAAGCTAATGTATTCGGTTAATAACTGTTTTTGTATGTTCCCTTCCTACATCTATTATTGTTAAGGATATTCTACGGGACCCATATCCAAAAATGAAACGTCTCCTGTATATGCGTCAATGAAGACCATTATGTCCCCATGATCCCTCGCAACCCAGTATGGTCCAATACTTTCTACTACCTCTGTTGTTTCTTCGAAATATCTTAGTTCAATCGACAGATCTTCATCAACCATGTCATTGTCCAGTGCAATTAATCGAGCTTCGTCTTCGCTAATCAT
>SKOH01000088.1 GCA_007120165.1 Clostridiales bacterium | reverse complement strand
CAACCCCGCCCAGAATGGGGAGATATTTTCTTGAAATCTTTTTGCTTAATAAATTACCGAGTTTTTCCACCCTGTGAAAGACCATTTTAAAAATCAAAGAGGCGTACCCGGCCAGTATCCCTGCCAAAACAAAGTATAAAACGTTGGATGGATTCGGCAGGTATGCGGGAATGGAAAAAATCGGGTCGGTATTCCCAAGGGTGCTGTAGATCACAAAACCCATCGTAGAGGACAGGATTGCCGGAAACATGTCATGATAATGAAGGGAGGTTCGGTAAAGGAGCTCCGCGGCAAAAATGCCTCCTCCCAGAGGAGAACGGAAAATTGCACCGATGGCCCCGGCTGCACCGCAAACTGTCAGGATTCGGTGATCTTCCTTATCGATCCACCGATTGATATAGGGAAGTTTCGCGAGGGTATTTGCAGCACTCCCCCCCATCAACAGCATGGGTCCTTCTACTCCGCCGCTGCCGCGAAAACCGATGGTCGCCGCAGAGGCCAGTAGTTTGGCAACCCAGGTTCTGCTGCGTAATGTCCCTTGATATAAGTTGATACTGAGAATATATTTATTCGTGCCGGAACCCAGGGTCTGATCGTCAAAATGAAAGATCAGCATTACCAGTATTCCTCCCACAACCGGAGCCAGGTAAATCGGAAAACGTCCTCCCAGTTCCGTAAACCATCTGATGGCTGTGGTCAGTGCCAAGGCCGAAAGCCCTCCTGCAAGGCCGATGATTGTTGCAAATGCAATCCATTTTCCCACATACCCTTTTATGTAACTCATTGATTTCGGCATGATTTTAACCCCTTCCTTACTTCTGGTATTTCAAGGGTAATTTGCTGTAAATTCCCTCGGATTTATATTTAAAAAAACATTATAACATATCGGCAAATTTTTAACATTATTAAACAAATTTTTTATATAAAGCAAAAAACCTTAAATCCCCAAAACAGGATTTAAGGTTTTTTTCAAAATTCAAGTCTATCCTTCTCCTCTGGCTTTCAATGTCCGTTAAAACTCCGGTTCAATGTTTTTCTTTCTCATTCTGAGGGAGTTATAAATTACATTCAGTGAACTGACAGACATGGCCGCGGCTCCAATCATCGGATGAAGCAGGCCGATCACTGCGATCGGGATCGCTACTCCGTTATAGAACCAGGCCCAGAAATAGTTTTCTTTGATCTTTTTAAATGTCAGTCGTGATAGGTTTACCGCTGTAATAATACTGCTCAGTTCTCCACGGACCAGTGTCACGTCGGCGGCTTCTATGGCTACGTCGGTACCGGTACCAATGGCAATTCCGATATTTGCCTGTTTTAGGGCCGGTGCATCATTGATTCCGTCTCCAACCATCGCAACAATACTGTACTCTTTTTGTAAGCGCTTTACTTCATCCACTTTCCCGTCGGGAAGAACTTCGGAAATTACATGGGAAATACCCACTTTTTTTCCAATAGCCTTGGCGGTTCGCTGATTATCACCGGTGATCATGGCGGTTTTAATGCCCATGGACTCCAGCTTCTGAATAGCTTTATGGGAATCCTCTTTAATGGGGTCCGCGACCGCAATCACTCCCAGAAGTTCTTTTTCCTTAGCAATCAGCATGGCGGTTTTCGCTTCTTCCTCCAGGGTGACCAGCTGATCTTCCACTCCGGCGAAGTCGATTCCTTTTTCCTCCATATATTTCCGGTTTCCTACGTAAACCCATTCTCCATCAACGGTTCCTTCCACCCCGCGGCCGGTGATGGCTTCAAAGTCCACCACATCCCCAAGGGTAAGACTTCGCTCTTTGGCCCCTTCCACAATCGCATGGGCAAGAGGATGTTCCGACGCCTTCTCTAAGGTGGCGGCGTAGTAAATTACGTCTTTATCTGAAAAACTTTTAGAGGGAATTACATCGGTAACCTCCGGCTTTCCTTTTGTAATGGTTCCGGTCTTATCAAAAGCGATTAGATCCACATCTTTAAATGTCTGTACCGCTTCTCCGTTTCGAATTAAAATGCCTTTTTCCGCTCCCATACCACTTCCCACCATCAATGCTGTGGGGGTTCCAAGTCCCAGCGCACACGGGCAGGCGATAACAAACACTGCTGTGGCTGCAATAAAGGATAGGGTAAGGGGTGTGAGTTCCGGATTTACCCAGGGCAGGAACTGTGCTCCCCATTCAATGATCGATAAATGAAAATCTGGAAACAGGTTATAGGAAAAAAAGGTTCCAAAGGCCAATACGATAATGATCGGCACAAAGTAACTGGTAATCCGGTCCGCGAACTCCTGGATCGGAACCTTGGATCCCTGGGCTTCTTCCACCATCTTAATTACTTGAGAAAGGAAAGTGTTTTTCCCGACTTTGGTTACTTTTGCTTTTAACATTCCCTGTTTATTAATGGTGGCTCCGATGATCTCGTCGCCCTTTTCCCGTTTTACCGGCATGGATTCTCCCGTGGCCATGGATTCGTCCACGGTACTTTTTCCTTCAATGACCAATCCGTCGGTGGGAATTTTATCTCCGGGACGGATAATCATTACGTCCCCTTCCTGTAAATCCTTGACAGGAATCTCAATCTCTTCACCGTCTTTTAATACTTTTGCGGTTTTCGCACCCATTTGAAGAAGTTTCTTAATCGCCTGGGATGCCCGGCCCTTCGCCCGGACTTCCAGGTACTTCCCGATTAAATGAAAGGTCATAATACTGGTGGCCATTTCCATAAATGTCTGCATCGGAAAAAAGATGGCGCTGAGTCCTATCACATAGGGAGGTATGGAACCAAGGGAAACCAATACATCCATATTCGGACTCTTATTCCTTAGGGCATTTAAACTTCCCTTATGCACGGATTTACCCAAAATAAAGATATTAGGAAAGGCCAGGACTGCAACGATATAGAAGTAGCCGGGGATCATCACTACGAACATATGGATGATCATCAGGGCCATTACGGTTCCACTGATCAGGGCGGAGTAGGTCATTTTCTTCTGGGCTTTTTGCACCTTCTGCTCATCCCGGTCCATTTCCTCCTCGGGCTCATCCTCCTCTAGGACAAAATCAAAGCCCATTTTTTGAACCTTTTGCTGTAATGTATTAAAACTTATTTTGTCCT
>SKOH01000192.1 GCA_007120165.1 Clostridiales bacterium | reverse complement strand
TTCGTTCGCGGCTTTGAGAGTCTCGGCGCCGCTATTCGGGGATCCATTCCGCCCAAATAGGGAAAACCCGGCGTAAAACCCAACATATAAATTAAATACTCGGTGGAACTGTGAATATTGATTACTTCCTGTTCGGCAAGACCGGTGTGCTTTGCCACATCCATCAGATCCGGTCCGTATTCCCCTCCATAAAGGGTCGGAATTTCCGTAACCATCGGCGGCGGGAGCTCCAGGCTATTAAGTTTTTTTTCCTTTTTTTCAAGGGCTGCAATCATGCCCTTTTCATCAATGATCAGCGGATTATAATGAATCATCAATGATCGATAGGTAGGAACCATTTCCGTAATCCCTTCCACCGGCTCCTGATCCAACAGAAAAGCCAGGGCCCGAACCTGATGATTGATTTCTTTCGAGATTTCATTCCCGAACTCGGCTACCAGGGCATGATCCCCGGCGCTCTTATAGCGGATTTTTTGTTCCATGATTAGCCCTCCTAAAAATTTTATCGGTGACGAAGATTTTCCTGCATCGGCGCAATCTGAATCTTTTCCTTTTCCAGTCCGGTACGGATTTTTCGAAGAAATTCCAAGGCCTTTAAATTATCTCCGTGAACACAGATGGTATCCGCCTGAATTTTAATATCTTCCCCCGTAAGAGGGGTGACCTGCCCTACTTTAATCATTCCGATTACCCGGGTTAGGGCCAGGGCCTCGTCTTCAATCATCGAACCGGGCTCATTTCGGGGAACCAGGCTTCCATCCCGGCTGTAGGCTCGATCTGCAAAGACTTCCCGGGCCGCCCTTAGACCGATCTCTTCGGCGGCGGTTACCAGGCAGCTGCCGGAGAGGCCCACCAATACCAAATTGTCATCCACACTTTTTACGGCCTCGGCAATGGCTCGTGAAAGCTTCGGATCCTTGGCCGCCATATTGTATAATGCCCCATGGGGTTTTACATGCTGCAGCTGGGACCCCGCTGCCTCCACAAAGGCTTTTAAGGCCCCTACTTGATAAATCACATAGGCCTTCGCCTCCTCAGGAGTAACGGCCATTATCCTCCGTCCAAACCCCATTAGATCCGGCAGCCCCGGATGGGCGCCGATTTTTACTCCCAGTTTTACTGCCAGCTCCACGGTCTTTTTCATAACCATCGGGTCTCCGGCGTGCCATCCACAGGCAATATTTACGGAACTTACATACTTTAATACGTCTTCATCCATTCCCAGAAGGTAGGGTCCGAAACTCTCTCCTATATCACTGTTAAGGTCAATTTTATGCAATCAGGCTCACCCTTTCAATTAAAATCTGCTTCTTTCGTTTTTATCGCGATTAATAATGTGACCGGCGGGTTTTCCCGCTCTACTTATTATTATAAATGTTTTCTGAAAACATTGAAAGGAATATCCCCCGGGGCGTTACTTTTTCAGCTGATATTTTTCCATCCGATAAAGCAGGGTGTGACGACTGATTCCCAACAGTCTCGCCGCCCGGGTCTGGTTATCGGCTGTTCGTTCCAAGGCCTGGAGGATCAAGTCCTTTTCCAACGTTTCCAAGTCAATTCCTTCCTCCGGAAGCAAAAAAGTATTTTTTCCCAAGGACTTGGAATCGGATTCATAAGGCTTAAGGAGGCCTGGGGGCAGGTCCCTCGTTTCAATAAGCTTACTGCTGCTGATAATCAATGTCCGCTCGATAATATTTTCCAACTCCCGGATATTTCCGGGCCAGGGGTAGTCCTTCAAGGCCGTTAACGCCTCATCGGATATTTTCATCTCTTTTTTTCCAAGCTCCTGCTGGTACTTTTCTAAAAAGTGGGCCACCAGCAGAGGAATATCCTCTTTTCGTTCCCTTAAGGGAGGCAGCTCTATCGGAAATACATTCAAACGATAGTATAGGTCCTCCCGAAATTCCTGGTTTTTCACTTTTTCATAAAGATTTTGATTGGTGGCTGTAATAATCCGAAGATCCACGGGGTGGGTTTCCAATCCCCCTACCGGTTCCACTTCCCGTTCCTGCAGGACCCGAAGGATTTTTACCTGCATATTAAGGCTCAGCTCCCCGATCTCATCCAAGAAAATGGTCCCCCCTTCCGCCCGTTGAAACTTTCCGACTTTCCGTTTTACCGCTCCGGTAAAGGCTCCTTTTTCATATCCGAAGAGCTCGCTTTCCAAAAGATTTTCCGGTATCGCCCCGCAGTTTACTTTGATATAGGGCCCCTGATGCCGTTCGCTGTTTCGGTGGATGGTATCGGCAATGATTTCTTTTCCGGTACCGCTTTCCCCGAGAATCAGAACCGTGGCATCGGTCTTTGCCACCTGGTTAACCATCTTATAAACCTCATTCATTTTCTCGCTTTTTCCGATAATCGGTTTGCCCTGTTTCAGTTCCAAAGCCTCTTCCAGAGAGTTCAGCTTTTCCTGCAGGCCTTTGAACTCCAAGGCTTTTCGAAGAATGATCCGAAGCTCTTCCACATCAAAGGGTTTGGAGATATAATCCAGTGCCCCGAGTTTCATAGCCTCCACCGCGGTCTCTGTGGTGCCGTGGGCGGTAATCATTACCACGGGAATGTCCTTTTCCAACTCTTTTTCCAGTTTCTTCATTCTTTCCAGAGCTGTAAGCCCGTCGACTTTCGGCATTTTCAAATCCAACAGCACCAGGTCCGGCTGTTCTTTCTCAAAGGCGATTAAGCCTTCCTCGCCATTGGTCGCCTCGATAAACCGGTAGGGCTGATTTTTAAAGGCCCGTTTAATGGCCCATCGCATATTTTTTTCATCATCCACAATTAGAATTTTATGCATAAGTCTCTCCTTCCTGGGGAATATAGGGCAGTTCAATAATCACCCGGATTCCTTTTTCCGGTTTGTTACGGATTTCCAGCCGTCCCCGATGCTCCTCAATGATCCGGTGGGTAATCGATAGACCCAGACCGGTTCCCTGTTCCTTCGTAGTAAAAAAAGGATCGTAAATCTTGTTGATATGCTCTGTTTCAATTCCGCCCCCCTGATCTTCAATAATCAACCGCACCAGTTTTTCATCCTCTCGACGATTATTCTCCGGTTCCGCTAAATATATCCGCATTTCCCCCGGGTTACTTTCTTTCTCCCGGGCTTTCCCCTCCGATGCTTCCATGGACTGAATGCCGTTCAGTACCAGATTTAAAAGCCCCTGTTTCAGTTTGTCCGGGTCTCCTTCGATAATATAATCTTTATCGGCGGGGATTAGATTCAACCGTAACCCTTTTTGCTCCGCCAGTTTACGGGTCATCAGTTCCAAGTCCTTTAACAACCTCCTAAGAGAGATATTTTCCATCTTCAGCTTTCCCGGTTTGGCAAAGTCCAGCAGTCCCATCACCACTTTATTGGCCCGGTCAATCTCCTGCTCAATAATTTCCAAACTCTCGCTGATCTCCGGATCCGTATTTTCCTCCCGAAGGGACTGGCTGAGGGTTTTGATAATTCCTAAGGGATTACGGATTTCGTGGGCCACCCCGGAGGATAGTTCCCCCACCACTGCCAGCCGTTCCCCCCGGCGCACCTGTTCTTCCAGTTCCTTAAACAGGGTGACGTCCTCTACCATAAGGACCGCCCCTTCCACTTCTTCGTTAACATCCCGGACCGGAAAAATGGTAAGATCCAGAAAAACCGACGGTTCTGATTTATGTTGATAAGCGACTGCCTTTCGGGAATAATTTTTTCCCCGCTGCATCGTCCGGTGCAGTTCTTCTTTAATATCCTTTTGCTTAATAAAGCGGTGGACATTCTCCGGGGCATAAAAAATCCTTTTCGCTTCTTTGTTCATCGATTGTAAATTTCCCTCTTCTCCAAAGGCCACCACCCCGCTGTCGATACTGTTTAGAAGATTTTTTGTGTATTTTTCCAGATTGCTGACTTTTATTATTTGATTTTGCAGGCCTTCCCGGGCACGGTAGTCTTCCTCTACCAGATATCCGGTAATCAGACCCACTACCACAAACATGACCGCCTCTAAAAACTGATTGATCAGTTCCATGTTTAACTCCCCGAAGTAAACCAGCAGATGAGGAGCATAAAGAATTACCGTAAAGACGGAAACCACCAGAGCACCCTTTAAGCGAAATTTAAACGCCGCGATTATAATCGGAAAATAATACAGCCTTCGAAAAAAATCATGCAGCTGCCAATTTCTTGAACCGGTAAAATAATGAAAGGCGGTAACCAAGGCCAGCATTAGAACAATTATCCAAAAGGCCCGTTTATTCGGGATCATTTCCAGTTTTTGAGCGATTCTCATTTTTTTCTTCATTTATATCTCCCACCTTCCTTTTACTGTCCGCGCTTATAGGTATTATACCTTAAAAAACGAACTTTGTGTGTCATATCCTACAGTTTATATACCCCGCTTTATCCGTATTCCACAGTTAACTTAATTCAAATCCTCAGAATCTTAAGAACAATGGATTGATCACCAGGCTTTCTCATATCCTCCCGATGGGTTTTACACCTTGATAAAAGTCAAGACCCAGCGGCTGCCCACTGAGTCTTTTTTATCATCTTCTAAAAACAGCTTTCTCTTTTACTTATTTTGCAACAGACGTTTTTTATGGAGATATTCCTCTTCATCAATTTCTCCCAGGGCAAAACGTTCATTGAGTACATCTATCCCCCGGGCCTCGGAGTTTCCTTCGTTATACGAACCGGATCCGTTTCCGTTTCCGGACTTGCTGTTTTTCGAATCCATCAATAGATACACTGCCGCGATCACAATAATGATAAATATAAACATCATAATCCAATAGCCTCCCGTCATACTGTGGTGGTTCCAATACATTTTATCACCTCTTTTTAATATTTGCCGCACCGGCTGTCCTTACTGCCGATATCGGTAAACTACTGTAGGAAACCCCACAATCATTGTGGCATTTCCTACACTCTGTTTTTAAATTTTCTCTTATTCTATTGTATCACTGATTAGTATTCTTTTGATTTTTTTGATTGGATGGGGTCTGTCTGAATTTCGCTGTACTGCCCTTCGGGCTTTGATTAAGGTCACAGCCGGTTTTCCGGCTCCGGACCCAAAGGCGGATCCCGATATTCTCCATTGTATTCCCTCCTGCTTATTATAATCGCAATTTCCATGCCAAGTTTTATTTCGAAATAAAACAGCCGCCAGCCTTACGGCTTAGCGACTTATCAGTTATTTCTTCTTTACCGGACTTTTCGTTAATATCCCGGTTCCACCTGGTATCCGAGACTCTCCAGATTATAAACGATACTGTTTTCCCCCACGAGATGCAGGGCGCCTGCCACGATAAAATAGGTCTTTTCCTGATCACTCTCCAGGAATTCCTGGATTTTTTCGGTCATATTCTGATCCCGCTCATCCAGCAGTGCAATTTGGGAGCGCTGTAAGGATTCGGTTTCCGCCTCATTGATGCTTTGTCGTCGAAGGCCTTCAAAATATTCCAGGTCCCCTTCTTCCCAATGTTCAAGCAGCTCCCGAAGGTCCTCCTCTACGGTATCCATCTCTGCCAAAGTCTCTTCCAGGTACCTTCTTTCCGACTCTTCGGAAAGGAGGGTAAAGGGGTGCAGCTGATCCGTTACGGTTTCCATTCCCAACACTTCCCGCTCTTCCTTTCGATTTAAAAAGTACATTTCCACCCCATATTCCTGGGAGAGGGCCGTTCTTCCTACCGCAATCTCCGTTAAAATCATGGTTCCGTACCAGGGACGAAACAGATCCAGGATGTCTTCACCGATACCTAAAGGCTCGGCGTAGGCTAACAGTTCATTAAAGGTATCCTCGGAGATGCTGTCCCGCATTCGCGAGCCGTCACTATACATGGCGTAGCCCATCATCTCCTGAGCCATGGCCATTTCATCGAGATTATCCAAATCGATTTCCATTACCAGAACGTCGGAGGCTTCGAAGGCCTCCTCCACGGAACTATGTAGCGGATACATCTCCTCTTCCCCCACGTGAATCGATCCAAACAGATATACCGGATTCTCTCCCCCGGTAACCTGATAAAAAATCCCCCGGGCATTTTCTTCCGGCGCTGTTTCCTCAGCACATCCCATGACTGTAAAAATCATCAGCAGGATCATCAAGCTGAGAAATCCTTTTCTTTTATTTCTTTTTACACCCCCGGTTTTCTTTTTTTCCTTTTTAATTTCCTTGGCTTTTTTCTCTCTCGCTGCCATTCTTCAGCCTCCCGCCTATTATGTATCAACGTTTTTCCCATACCCTTTTCCCAAACCTTCAACCAGATTTTTAAAAGTTTTTCTAAAAGAATAAAAGTTCAACTGGTCAAACCCTCTTCCAGGGGGTATAATGAATTGTCCGGGAAATTGCAAGACCTTAGTTCTGGATAATACATAATTCAGTAAAGGAAGTGCATCCATGCGCGGAGATATTGTTTTTGTCGAAAGACATCCCCTGGGGGTAAAGGCCCCGACAGCGGACCGGGCCAATCCCGACAGCTGCTTTTTGGATCGATTGGTTTTTCGCTTTTTTACATATAAGCATTACGGAGTGGATATCGGCGAAGAAAAAATCATTCATTTTTATTGTTCCAGCGTGTTGAAAATCCATCAGGCATCGATTCTCACCTGTTCTGTGGAGGAGTTTTCCAAAGACGGCCTCCTTCAAATTGACGAGGTCTCCCTGGAATTTTCCCCGGAAGAAATTGCCCGGCGGGCGGAAGCCCAACTGGGTTCCGACTTTGACGGATACCAAATCAAACACAACAACTGTGAACATTTTGCCATGTGGTGCGCCACGGGCCGCCGCAGCGGTAAACAGGATTTAGTGCGGGACGTATGGCAGTACTGTCTTGGATATCCTTCCCTGGCAAAGAAAAAGGCTCTTTCCGCCATATCCGCCTTTTCCTTTTTGCAATAATCCCTCGGCTCTTTTCCAGTAAAGACCCCGGTTTTTCTTATAACAGACTGCTCATCATCGGATAATCCTCTTCCCCTACACCGCCCTGTAGGGGTTTTATTTTGGTATTGGCAAAACATCCCCGGAAAACACAGGTGGGCTCATATCTAAGACGAAGAGCGTCAATGGTCCGGTCGATCCGCTGATGGCGTTGGTATTCACCGGCTTCTTCAAAAAGGGTGAGTTGGCGCATCCCCCCTTCTTTTAAATCGGAAACCCGTACCCCCAAATGCCGGATCACCTCACCGGCCCAGACTTCCTCAAAAAGTTCTTTGGCAATCTCGTACAGCTCCTGGGTGCTGTCCGTGGCGATTTCCAATTTCCGCTGATGGGAATAATAAAAAAAGCTGCTGGTTTTAATACCGATACTGACCAGCCCCGCGCTGAACCCTCCTGCCCGAAGGCGCATGGCAACGGTTTCCGTAAGGCTAAGCAGCACCAGGTAGGCTTCTTCCTTCGTATGTACATCATAGGGAATCGTCGTGGAGTTCCCAATCCCTTTAACTTCCCGGGGCCCTCCGCTGACCTCGGAGTTCTCAATTCCATTGGCATAATTCCAGATTTGTACCCCATGGGATTTCAACACATTTCGCAAAAGTTCCACTTCGGTATTGGCCAGATCCCCAATGGTTTCTATATTCAGATTTTCCAGCTTCGGCTTGGTTCTTCGCCCCACCATAAACAGATCCCCCACCGGCAGCGGCCACATTTTTTCGGGAATTTCTTCGGGGTAAAGGGTAACCACCGCATCGGGTTTTTTCAGATCGCTGGCCATTTTGGCCAACAGTTTGTTCGTGGAAACCCCAACGGATACGGTAAATCCCAACTCATTTTTGATACGGTCTTTTATCTCATGGGCGACTTTTAGCGGATCTCCGAATAAATGCTCCATATTGCTGTAGTCGATAAAACTCTCATCCACACTGTAGCGCTGTACCAAGGGAGAATATTGATTAAAAATCTCATTCATCTGATGACTGCACTGCATGTACAGTCCATAATTCGGCGGCACCACAATCAAACCCGGATATTTGTTAAAGGCCTCGGGCAGGGACTCGCCGGTTTTGATCCCGTATTTTTTCGCCGGAAGGCTCTTGGCCAGAATGATGCCGTGGCGTTTTTTCGGATCCCCCCCTACAGCGGAAGGAACAGTACGAAGGTCCAGGGTCTCCCCTTTTTCCAGGCGGTCCTTCGCTTCCCAGGATAAATAGGCACTGTTTACATCGATATGGAAAATCGCTTTCATCATATATACCCCCCTGAACATTTGTTCTTCTCTTACTAGTATTATACTGAACAAATGTTCGAGTGTCAATGGTCCCTCTTTCGATAAATCATGCTTTAAAAAAAAGAGCTGGGGATTTACCCCAACAGCTCCATTTTTTTAAGTCTTTAGACCTATAATTTTTACCCTTCTATCCCCATTGTTCCTTGGTAACAGTAAAGAAATGTTCCGTTTTATCTTCCCCGTCGGCTTCCTCATTGGTGGTAAAACCCCCTTGTTTTTCCAGTCTCAAATACTCCATTAGGTTCATTGCTGCACGGTTTCGTTCATCGGCTATAAAATCCACCTGGATAATGTCCAATTCGTTAAATATATAATTCAGCAGGGCTTTTGTTGCCTCCAGGCCGAATTCTTCCTGCAGATACTCCGGTGCAATGGCAATGATCATTTGCGCTGTTTTTTCCTCCTCCAGGGTGTACATTCCCAGATCACCGATTAACTCATTGTTTGATTTCAGTTCAATGGCAACTTGGAACCAGTGTTTTGGCTTTCCCGGTTCCGCATTTTTCTGCTGGTCAATAAATTCCTTTGCTTTTTCCAGGGTGCAGTCGCACCAGCCTTCCCCTTTATACCTTCGGATTTCCGGTTCATTCCGGTAGTGATAAAAATCCTCAAGATCCTCTTTCTTAAATTTTCTAAGAATCAAATTGTCGGTTTCAATGTTTTCAAATTTATTGCTTGTCATCATCCCAACTCCTTTATACCAACCGTTGAAAAATCCTACACCCCCATGAAAGAATAAAACTACCTTTATGTCAACTCTCATTAAGTACTTACCCATATTTTCCTGTTTTAACTGTTCTTAGAAATATAAAACCCGGATCATAAAATCCGGGTACTTGCCCTGAAGAAAATTATTTTTCGATAAGGTCCGATTCAAAACACATATGCCCCGCAATTTCCTTCGCCGCTTCTTTGGGATTTTCGTAGGACCAGGCTCCGTTTTCCAACCGGTCCTCCCCCACTTTGATATGATAATAAGTGGCCTCCCCCTTCCATGGACAAGTATACTCTTTGTCGCTTTTGGTAAAATACTCGAGTTTTACGTCTTCCCGGGGGAAATAATGGTTATTCTCCACAACCTCGGTTCCTTCGCTTTCCGCAAGCACCGTATTCTGATAAACCGCTTTCATTTTTTTTCCTCCTTTTTTATTAACTTCGATCTGTAATGTTTCCATAATTTTCTTATGTCAACTGTCTTCCAGTATTATATACCCTCCTTTTGGTCAAATATGCAGTCGGATCATTAACCTACGGGTTTTCGATTTTGCTTATTCGATTCCTGTATGCATTACCCTTTTTTCATAAAATATTGCAATGGTCCAATCCGTTGTATTCAGCCCCCTGGATTGATATAATGGTTAAGTAATTAACAATTGAATATATTATTACTTAGGAATGAATCAAGAAAAAGAAAGTTGCAAAATTAATAGACGATGAATAATTATTATGAAACTGTGAAATACATGAAAATCTAAGGAGGAACTAAAATGAGAAAAGAAGTCAGTTTAGAAAAAATTCAGCAGGATGCAGAAACCTATTTCCAACAAGGAAACTATTACTGTTCCGAGGCTATTGTAGCCTCGATCAGAGAAAACTTTGAACTGGATATGCCGGAGGAAATGGTGGCCATGGCCTCAGGCTTTCCGGTGGGTATCGGTCGTTCGAAATGCGTTTGCGGTGCGGTATCCGGCGGAGTTATGGCCCTTGGCTATTTCTTCGGTCGAACGAAGGGCACCACACCGAAGGATCCGAAAAGTGTAAAAACCATCGAACTTGCCCACGAGTTGCAGGAATCCTTTAAGAAAAATCATAAAGTTCTGTGCTGCAGTATTCTGACCAAGGGAATGGATATGGCTTCAGGGGAACATAAGGCTCAGTGCGTTTCCTTTACTGGAGAAATCGCCCGAAGTGCCTCGGAAATTATTGTTCGGGAGATGGGGCTAAAAAATCTGGATGAAGATGCAAAAGGAGCCTAAGATATGAAAAACTATTTAAAAACCTTACCGCTACCGATTTCCGGCCTGATGCTGGGTCTTGCGGCACTGGGAAATCTTATCGGTCCCTACAACGGCAGTCTTCGCTATTTACTGGGAAGTATCTCCGCTGTAATTTTTATCAGTCTGATTGCAAAAGGGATGCTTTTTCCAAAGGCGTTACAGGAGGGTTTCCAAAACCCTGTAGTGGCCTCGATCTTCCCCACCTTTACCATGGGCGGGATGCTCCTCAGTACGTATATTCACCCCTACTTTCCTAGTATCGCTTTAGGACTATGGGTACTCTCGCTTATACTGAACGGGCTGCTGATTCTTTTGTTTACAAAAACCTATGTATTGAATTTTACTATTAAAAAAGTATTCAGCAGTTACTTTGTAATGTATGTAGGGATTGTAGTGGCCAGTGTGACAGCCCCCCTTTACGGCCTCCAAACCCTGGGTCAGATAATCTTTTGGTTTGGGCTGGCCGCATATTTACTATGGCTTCCGATTGTTTGTTACCGGGTCTTTAAAGTAAAAGAAATTCCCGAACCGGCAAAACCCGTTGCCATCATTTTTGCCGCACCGGCAAGTCTGTTGATGGCCGGATATTTAAGCTCCTTTCCCCAAAAAAGCATGGGTATGATCGGATTTCTCGGAACTTTGGCAATCATCATGACCGTCTTCGCTTTGACGAGAATGCCGGCGATGCTTCGACTGCCCTTTTACCCCAGTTACTCTGCATTTACCTTTCCCTTTGTGATCAGCGCCATCGCCTTTAACGGCATGACCACTTACCTTGGGAGCCGGGGCATTGAAAGTGCGGCACTGGAGTTTATCCGCGGTTTCCAGATCGCCTGGGCCGCAACGATGGTTCTTTACGTAATGATTCGTTTCGGGATGCTTTTTCAAAAGCAGGTTGCGGTTCAAAAAGAAACCGCCACTTCCTAGCACCTTCTTTTCCTTTTACTAAATCTAAAAAGCAGGACTCGGTTTCTCCCGAATCCTGCTTTTTTATTTTCTCCGTAACAACAGCTGTTTTTCAGTTTAAGCAATTTTTTTATTCTTTTAAATCTTCACTGATGTTTCTAGTCTCTCCCATGGTAAAGTCCCGCAGCCAGGCTCTGGCTTCTTCCTCTTTTTCCGGCGGAAAGACCTTCAGTTCCATTTTCGTCGCGGGATCAATCAGATTTTCCAATGCCGTAAGGATCCTGGAATCCGTAACCAGGGCGTATTTCTCAATTTTGTCCAAATGTTCCTTGGCAAAGGACAGCCGTTCACTGACGGCAGAGAGTTCCGGCGTGGGAATGGAGTGGGCCCGGACAAATACTTTTATCGTTCCGTACATTTCAATCAG
>SKOH01000112.1 GCA_007120165.1 Clostridiales bacterium | reverse complement strand
TCGTACATAATATCGATCATCGCTTCGTTTTCACTATGGACCGATACCGCCCCTTCCATATACTTTCTATTGGTATACATCCCTCCCGGGATAATGCCCATTTTTGCCAAGTCCTCGGCGCCGTCAATGACCGGCATCTTTTCGCTGTAAAACTCCACCGATACGCCGCTGCCTTCGGCCAGCTCTTTCCCATGGCCGATGATCCCGAAACCGGTAATATCGGTGCAGGCGTGAATGGTCACGTCCTCCAGAGCTTCCATAGCGTATTTGTTCAGGGTGGTCATCGTCTCAACCGCATCCCGGTACTGGGTTTCCGTAGCCATTCCCCCCTTAATGGCGGTATTGAGTATTCCAAGACCCAGGGGTTTGGTAAGAATCAGCACGTCCCCGGCCTTTGCCGTGTTGTTGGCAAGGACTCTTTCCGGATGGACCATGCCGGAGACGGAAAGTCCGTATTTCGGTTCATCGTCCTCCACCGAATGCCCACCCACCAGAAGTGCCCCGGATTCCTTGACTTTGTCCGCCCCTCCCAGTAATATTTCTTTCAGTACCGACGGGTCCAGGCAGTTGGGAAAACAGACAATATTCATTGCCACAATGGGTTTTCCCCCCATGGCGTATACATCACTGAGGGCATTGGCCGCCGCCACCTGTCCATAGGTATAGGGATCGTCCACCACCGGGGTGAAAAAATCCAGGGTCTGGATCAGTGCCATCTCTTCATTTAACTGATACACCGCTGCATCATCGGAGGTGTCCAGTCCCACCAGTAGTCTGGGATCTTCCACCTTGGGGAGGTACTTTAATACTTCAGCCAGAACATCCGGCCCGATTTTCCCCGCTCATCCGGCGCTTTTCGTTAACTGGGTAAGACGAATTTCCTTATTCACATCTTTATTTATTTCACCTTTTTTTTCCTTCATCAAAGCTCACCTTCTTTCCTATAGTTCTCTTTTATCACATTTTGACCGGTTTATCAATCAGATTTTCTTATAGTAAAAGTAAAACAAATTAACCCTATCTATTTGCAACCTGATAATTTTTTGATTATACTTAAAAGCATAAGAGTTATCCAATTAGGAGGGTCACGGATGGATATTAAACAGCTTGAAACCTTTATTGCCATAGCGAAGTACGAAAGTTTCTCCAAAGCGGCGGAGTCCCTGTATTTGACTCAGCCCACCGTCAGCAACCATATTGCCAACCTGGAAAAGGAACTGAATACCAATTTGGTCAACCGTTCCAATCGGAAAATTTCATTGACCCCCTCAGGAAAAATTCTCTATGATTATGCGAAATCCATGATCACATTAAAAAAAGATGCCGCCTTGGAGCTTTCCAAGTTCCAGGGAAAAATGATCGGACATATTGAAATTGCCAGCAGCACCATACCCGAGCAGTACATCCTTCCGGAGATTCTCCACGGTTTCCATCAGCAATATCCGGAGATTACCTACAATCTGATTCATTTTGATTCCAAGGAAGTGGTGGAAGGCATTCTTAAAGGGGATATTGATTTCGGTTTTGTCGGGGCCAAAAGTTTTCACAAACAGCTGGAGTATTTAAGACTTGTGGAGGATGAAATTTTACTGGTCACCCCCAATACCGAACCCTTCAGCTCCTGGCCCGAAGAAATCGATTTATCGGAGGCCTTGGAACATTCCTATATTTTCCGGGAGGAAGGCTCCGGCAGCCGAAAACTGGTGGAGGAAGTCCTGGAACAAAAAGAACTTCGCCTCAGCGCCCTTAAGACCATCGCTTTTATCGAAAACACCGAAGCCATTAAGCAGTGTGTCCGCCGGGGATTGGGCCTGTCCTTTTTATCGAAATACGCCGTTGCCGATGAAGTCCGCTACGGTCTGTTAAAATCCTTTCGGATTAAAGAGGTCAGTCTTTCCCGCCACTTTTATTTCGTCCATCATAAAAATCGGACCGCCTCTCCCCTGGACCGGGAGTTTCAGCAATTTATTAAAGCTCATTTCCGACTTTCCTAGGAAATGAGCTTTTTTTATCGTCCTAATTCTTCATTTTTAATATCGGTCACAAACATATATCCCGGAGCATGGGTAATAAAGAAATCCACGCCGGAGTTTTTAAGTACCGACTGGGGTGTGACCCCGCAGGGCCAGAATACCGGGATTTCCTCCTCCCCGATGGGGACCTGATCTCCGTAATCCGGCTTATTAATATCCTCAATGCCGATGGCTTCGGGATTACCGATGTGAATGGGGCTCCCGTGGACTTCCGGATACCTGCCGGAAATCTCCACGGCCTTAGAGATCTGACTGCTTTTGATCGGCCGCATACTGACCACCATCTCTCCGGAGAGGCTCCCCGCACTGTTACAGGGTATATTGGTCTGATACATCGATACATTCCTGCCCAGATCAATATGTTTCATCGGAATTCCCTGCTTTATCAGCTCCGATTCAAAGGTAAAGGAACATCCCAGTAAAAAGGATACAAAATCCTGCTGCCATACTTCTTCGATGGAGGATACTTCCCGGTGGCCTTTTCCTTTTTGATAAATCCGGTACCTTGGAATATCCCGGCGGATGTCGGAATCCTTTCCGCTGGGGGCCTCGATTACTCCGGCCTCCAGGACATCAATTACCGGACAGGCTTTGGGATTTCGCTGGGCAAAGATTAAAAAATCCAGGGCGGCACTTCTCGGCAAAATTACCAGATTGGCCTGGGCATAACCCGGTGCCACCCCTGCCGTAGGTTTGTCCCAGTTTCCCCTTCGCACTTCTTTTCGAAAATCTGTCGGGTCCATATGGTTCCCCTTTTCCATGCTTTTTCCTCCTTTCCCATTAAACCAAATGCTCCATAAAATACGTGGCAATGGTAAAATAAATCGTCAGTCCGATCATATCATTAACCGTGGTAATAAACGGTCCCGAGGCCACCGCCGGGTCAATATTGAATTTATCCATAACCAGCGGAATAATGGTCCCCGATAATGTGGCTACAAACAGGGTGATCAGGAGGCTGAGCCCGATCACCATACCCAGCATCGCATTTCCCTGCCAGACGGTGGCGATCACACTGATTAAGAGGCCGTTTACCACCCCGATAATAATCCCGGCTCCGGCTTCCCGGCGGATCACAGG
>SKOH01000167.1 GCA_007120165.1 Clostridiales bacterium | reverse complement strand
TTTATCGGTTGAAGGAGGAAAAACAATGATCACTGTAAAGAATCTTTGTAAGAGTTATGGAAAGAACCGGGTTTTAAAGGGTATTGATTTTACTGTTAAGGAAAAGGAAATATTTGCACTGCTCGGCCCTAATGGCGCCGGAAAGACCACGACGCTGGAATGTATGGAGGGTCTCCGGGAGTTTGACAGCGGAGAGATTCAAATCTTCGGTGAGTCCCCGAAAAAAGCCGTGGAAAGGGGGACCATCGGGGTTCAGTTACAGTCCTCCTCTCTGCCGGGCAGTATCACCGTAACCGATGCAATGAAGCTCTTTTGTTCCTGGAACCGTATCAACTTCCGGGGAGATTTACTGGAGAAAATGGACTTGACAGAGTTGGGGAAAAAGACCTATAAGACGCTATCCACCGGGCAGAAACGAAAGCTGCATTTAGCCTTGGCCTTAACCCATGAACCGAAGGTGCTGTTTTTGGACGAACCCACCGCAGGTCTGGATGTGGAAGCCCGGGCCCATCTGCATCAGGAAATAAAGGCGCTGAAAGAAAAGGGAACGACAATCATTCTGGCCTCCCATGATATGGCGGAAGTGGAGAGCCTGTGTGACCGGGTTGGGATGATCGTTCAGGGCAAAATGCGGGCCGTGGGACATCCCAGGGATATTGTTGCGGAAGTTAAAAAAGAGCAGTGGGTGGAAGTCCAGTGGGAAGGAACACTGCCGAAAATGGAGTTTCATTATCTTACGGACCATCAGATGATTCAGGGAATTCATCGATTCAAGACGGAAAAGCGACTCCAAGGACTTCGGGAAATCCTGGACTTTACCGAAAGAAGCGGGCTGGAGCTTGTGGATATCCGACTGCAAAAGCCTTCTTTAGAGGAACGGTTTATTGAAATTGCCAAAGGGGGAGAATCCTTATGATGAAAAGCTATCTCTATACGTTATACCTTAAAACCAAACTGGATCTTACCAGTGCAGAAATTCTGATCACGTATTATGTGGTACCGCTGGGATTCTTCTTCGTTATGGGAGCAGTGTTCACGTCGATTATGCCGGAAGCCCGGGAAACATTGATTGCTTCTATGGCCATTTTTGCCGTAACCATGGGGGCCTTGATCGGAACGCCTAGCGGGATATTGGAATACCTCGGGGTGGATATTCGAAAAACCTTTCAATCCGTAGGCATCCCCCTTCATACGGTCATCAGCACGACGGTCATTTCAGGGCTGATTAATCTATTAATCATGAGCCTTTTAATTTATTTAATCGCGCCAATCGCTTACGGGGCGGAAAGTCCTGAGAACTTAGGGGTATTTATTACCGGGCTTTTGGCTTTGATTCTAACAACGCTGCTGCTGGGCATACTGATCGGACTCTATGGGAAAACCCCTTCCATGGTGACGATGCTCTCCCAAGCCGTATTTTTACCGTCGATGATGCTCTCGGGAATCATGTTTCCCGCCGATATGCTGCCCACTCCCTTAAGATACATCGGAATGGTTTTACCGGCTACCCACGGGATGAAAATCCTAAGCGCTGAATCCTTGGAACTTGGAAGCTTTGCGGTACTCTTTGGGACTGCACTATTGGCCATAGTGCTGATAATATACAAACTGCAACGATTAAAAAGCTATTCCTAGTGCTATACTACCAACATCACACAAACCACAGGATCCCGGGGATAAGTCTCCGGGATTTTTCGTGGGAGAATTTTTATTGAAATAAGGAGAACTGGGTATAGATTAGTCTATAGACTATAAGAAAAAAGCATGGGAGGTGAAGGGAAATGGATCATATCTTTATCATCGGCGGGGTCCTGTTTTTACTGTTTTTCGTGGTCAGCTATTTGTTTCAGAAGGTTCGGCTGCCTTCGCTGTTATCCTACATATTTCTAGGGGTGGGACTTTCTTGGATGTTTACCGGTCCCGAGCTTCGCGTATTGGATGAGATATCCCGAACGGGAATCGTTCTGCTCTTTTTTCTATTGGGGCTGCATTTTCCGTTGAACCGCTTAATCGGCATCTCCCGCCGGATCTGGCAGGCCGGGGTGATGGATATTGTGTTGAATTTTGGCGTCAGTGCCGTGATTGCTTATTTATTCGGTTTAGGACTGATTCAGGCTCTGATCATCGGTGGGGTGGCTTATGCCAGCAGCTCCGCCATGACCATACGGCTATTGGAAGAATCCGGGCGCATGAACTCCCCTGAGGGAGAGTTTAAACTGGCTCTGCTTATTTTTGAAGACCTGGCGGCACCGGTAATTGTCTCCGTGCTGGTGGGCCTCAGTGCTACGGGAATCATCACCGGAAGCGCCCTTGCAGTTACTTTCGGGAAGGTTATACTCCTAAGTGCTGCCGCAATTTTAATCGCATACTATCTTTTTCGAAGGGTGGACCTTTTTATTCAGCGCTACATTCAAAAAGATTTTATGCCGCTGTTTGCGGTATCGATTGCATTTATTTTTGCAGGGATTGCCGAATATATGGATCTTTCAAAGCTGCTGGGGGCTTTCCTGGCCGGGGTAATGCTTTCGGAAACCGGCACCTCCCGGGAGTTTGACCGGATGATTGAACCGGTGAAAAATCTGTTTATGCCCTTTTTCTTTTTCTGGTTCGGGACCTCCATCGATTTAGGCGCAGGACGCTTTGATATTGTGGCCTTAGTGGTCCTGATTCTTTGGGGACTGTTCGCGAAAATGATTGTGGGTCTTTGGGGCGGAAGGATTTACGGTCTGACGGTGAAAGGTTCCATAAGAGCGGCCTTTTCCCTGGGGCAGCGGGGGGAATTCAGCGTAGTAATCGCCGCCCTGGCCCTTAGCGGCCTTCGTTTTTTTCTGGGTCTCTACATTGCGGTAACCGCTGTGGTTGGGGTATATCTTTTCCGGTTGGCCCCGTCCATAGGAGAGAAAATCGGAAATTGGTGGATCCGTAGAGAAAAAGAGAAAACCGCAGGATAGTTAAGAAAAAACAGCGGGATAATAAAAAGCGGGATGATAAAGAAAAATCAGCGGTAGAAAATTCAAAGAGGGGTGTTACCATGTATATCATTATTATTGGCGGAGGGAATGTAGGTCGTCACGTGGCAAAAAGTTTGCTGGAGAAAAATCAGGACGTGCTAT
>SKOH01000181.1 GCA_007120165.1 Clostridiales bacterium | reverse complement strand
TCAAGGCTACAACGAAGACCATACCTTTAGTGTTAATGAATACGTTAAATTAATGGATCTTCCCTATGGAGCTTACCATATCGAAGACGTTAATATTCCTGACGGTTATGAATTTGTAAAGCAAAGCGATGACATGGTAGTACTTTCCGCAGACAATCTAAACGCAAAGGTTATCGTTACCAATGCCGTTGAGTCTGATCAGATAATAGGAGAACCTACCACAAGTCTTACTATCAAAAAGCTTCTATTGGACATTGATGATGAAAAAATTACAGAGAACGATACCCAGTTTACTGTAAACATCACCGGTCCTCAAGGCTACGACGAAGACCATACCTTTAGCGTTAATGAATACGTTAAATTAATGGATCTTCCCTATGGAGCTTACCATATTACAGAAATCGACATTCCTGACGGATACAAATTTGTTGAACAAAGTGACGAAATGGTAGTGCTTTCCGCAGATAATCCAGACGCAATGGTTACCGTTACCAATGAGGTTGTCGCAACTGATGATGACGTAATCGACGAAGAGCCTCCAGTTGATGAGATTATCTTAGATGAAGAGCCGCCACTGGGAATTGGTGAACTGCCAAGAACCGGTCAACGACACCCAAGTGAATTTTACGTCCTTGGTTTAATGATTACCGGACTAGGTGTTTTCCTGAAACGGTTTATCATCTAGAAAAGACTGCACACAAAGATATTTCATTAATTAATAATAACGGGGAGAAAATCTTCTCCCTGTTATTTACATAGGTTATGCACCCCAGATACCCGCACATAGTTTACGCTTTAATCTTCCATCGATTAAAGGAATCTTTCTTAATGAGGTGAAAAAATATGAAGAACAAATTTCCTTATTTTATTATCATTATCGGTTTATTAGTGATCGTCTATCCTATAGCCAGTAACCTTTACAGCTCTTACTGGGAAAATCAGAATCTGCAGGAGGCTGATCAGCTATTGAATTCGGAAAATTCCTCAAACCGGGAGGCAGACCTTTCCCAGACGGTTGCGGACAGTTTTTCCCAGATGAATCAGGCCTTTGAGGACGAAGGTTCCGAGGAAGAGCTGAATCGGGAGAATGCCTCTGGGGAGAATGCTTCTGGCGAGGATGAAGAAAGTGCACAAGGTCAAACGGGTGCTGTGGAAGAGATAAGTGAAGAAGAATCCACTATAGAAGAGGAACCCGGTACCGAAGAAGCCTCCAATGAGAATGATTCGGAACCAGTAAATCCTGCTCCCCAGGCAGCGGAAGAAGCTTCCGGAGCGGAAGGGACTAATGCCGGCCAGGGGGATGTCATCGGAAGAATAGAAATTCCCTCCATCAACGTAAATCTTCCACTGCTGTTCGGAAGCGATGACCGGACGCTGGACCGAGGGGCCGGTCAAATCATCGGCACCGCTAAACCGGGGGAAATCGGGAATACCGGTATTGCCGCTCATCGAGCCAATCGTGATGGCAGGTTTTTCTATCGTTTGGATGAACTGGGTGTGGGAGACGAAATTATTATCAGAACCCCGGATGGAACCTTCGTTTATACGGTCTATGCCACAAAAATTGTGGATCCCACGGATTTATCCGTACTGAACCGAAATCAAACCGATAAGGTGGTTACATTAATTACCTGCCACCCCCGCTATACTGCGGATTACCGTTTAATTGTTCATGGAAAGCTTTCTTCCTAAGCTTCGAGGCAGCGTAAAATAATTCAAAAATGGTCTTATCCCAGTATGTTAGCTGGAAATAAGACCATTTTTTTAGGTTGAATCATTTCTTAAGTTGAACCATTTCCTTTGGAAAGGGCCCCTTGATTTATAAATATTATTTACTGCTTTTGAATTTTTAAGATCAAATCTTCTACATAATTATCCTGGTTCATAATGGCTCTTCCCAGAGCGATAAAGTCCACTTCCCGGTTTTTTACCATATCCTGGGCTATAACCGGATCTTCCAGCTCCCCGGCACCGATTACCGGAATCGATACGGCCTTTTTAACTTCTTTGATGTGTTCCCGAAGCATAGCAGGCCCGGGTAATACCAAGGGAGGGGTAAGGCCTGTGGATACGTCAAGTATATCTATTGTGGCTTCCAGTCTTTTTGCTACCCTAATCCCCTCTTTTAGCGGTACTCCTCCCGGTAAAAGGTCGTCCACGCCTAACCGAACCAGCAGTAACGGTTTCTTGCCGATGGTTTCTCGTACTTCGCGAAGAATTTCAAACAATAACCGGCTTCGATTTTCCAACGAACCGCCGTATTGATCTCTCCGCTGATTGGTAATAGGCGATAGGAACTGGGAAAGTAAAAACCCGTGACAACTGTGAATTTCCAGACCGTCAAACCCAGCTTTTATGGCTCTCTCTGCACTTTTTACAAAAAGCGCTTTGATGTTTTGAATCTCTTTCACCGTTAACCCTCTGGGCGTACCTCTTTTAAATACCGGATGTTCCACCGGGGAGGGGGCCAGCAGCTCCCTCTTTGTCAGCTCCGGGTCTGCAGCACTTCCTGCATGGTTGATCTGGAGCACTGCAATCTGCTGATTTTGATGAATCCTCTGGGCAAGTTTCGCCAACCCTTCCAAGGTTTCCTCCCGATCCGCAAACAGCAGATTGTTTCGATACTGTCCTTCAGGAGCTATGGCCGCCTGTTCCACAATGATCATGGAAGGTCCTTTCCTTTGCTGATAAATCGATAAAAGCTCATCGGTGACTAAACCCTCCTTCGTCGCCTTGGCAATGTCAAAAGGAGCACAAACATAACGGTTCTTAAAATGGTATCCTCTGATATTCTGTTCCTGGAGTAATAGGTGGTTGCTTTTCATCGTCCTCCGCCTTTCCGATAATTTATATCCTTTATATAATCTGCTGATAAGCCGTATTACACTGCTTTAATTATTGATGATTTCTTACCAAGATTATTATACCCTATCCCTGATTTTCCCACAGTGATTTAAATCACAAGAATGAACCTCTGGCCCTAGTAAAATCAAAATATTTCCCCTTGACGTATTGTTATTTTATTGTTAAACTTCTTCTGCTAAACCCCCTCTTTAAGGCTTTTCAATGAACCCTATTACAAAATTGCAAGGTTTTTAAGCAGCAGTTTTTTTCCATCTTTATTGAAAATACACAAAATTATATTTCTTGTGTATTTTCAATAGATATTTCGTATTTTTATTTCCAACAATAATACTTAGGAGGTTTTACATTGACAGAGCGAACCTATGATCAGCCGAAAATTCGTACTACGGAACGTCGTAACAGAATCCATGCTTTCTTTGAGCGCTTTTACCAGCTTTCCCGTTATGGTACTGATATTAAAACCGAGGTTACGGCAGGAATTACGACTTTCCTGACAATGGCCTATGTTCTGGTGGTAATCCCCGGCTTTTTAGCCGATGCGGGTATGCCCCCCGCGGGACTTTACACCTCGGTCTGTCTGATTGCCATTATCGGAACCTTTGCCCATGCCTTCGTTTCAAAATTACCCCTGGCGACCTCCCCCGGATTGGGACTTACCATCTTTTTCGCCTATACCGTCGTGGGTCCCATGGGCTACACCTGGCAGCAGGGCCTTGCCGCGGTGGCGGTGTCGGGTATGGTATTTTTCGTTATTTCCATCACCCCGGCCCGGGCAAAGATCATGGACAGTTTGCCCCAAACCATTAAAATTGCCATTACCGGCGGTATCGGGTTGTTTATTGCCCTGATCGGTTTTAAGAATGCCGGCATCGTTGTGGCGGTGGAAGGGGGCATGTATTTCGGAAATCTTGGAAATCCCAATGTAATTCTCAGCCTTATCGGCCTTTTCGCCACCCTGCTGCTGATGGCAAAGGGCATTAAAGCAGCGCTGATTATATCCATAGCCCTGACCACGATCATCGGTATCCCCCTTGGGGTTACCGATTTATCCGGACTGGGATTTCTGTCCCTGCCTCCGTCGATCAGCGGTACTTTCCTTCAGCAGGATTTTGCAGGACTATTGGGGAGCGACGGCATCGGCTTTGCTCTATTGAATATCGTAATGGTTATTCTGACCATTTCATTAGTAGACTTATTTGATAATATCGGTACCATCCTTGCGGTTGCCGATCGGGGAAACTTATACAATGAAAAGGGAGAAGTTCGAAATATGAAAAAAGCCCTGCTCTGTGACTCCGCCTCCACAACAATCAGTTCCTTTATCGGGACCACGACTACCTCCACTTATCTGGAGTGCTCTGCGGGTATTGCCTCCGGGGGGAAAACCGGACTAACCGCCTTAACTACCGGAAGTTTATTTGTGGTTGCTTTGTTTTTCTCCGGCCTTGTGAGCATTATTCCCGGAGCTGCTACGGCACCTGCTTTAATCGTTATCGGTATTCTGATGATGAACAGTCTGACGAAACTGGATTTTTCCGATATTACCGAAGGGGCCCCTGCTTTTTTTACCATTGCTCTGATGCCCTTTACCAGCAGTATCGCCGAAGGTATTGCCGGAGGTATTATCTCCTATGTGATTTTAAAGATTGCCACAAAGCGTTTTGATGAAATCAATCCTGTAATGATAATTTTAGCCCTTTTGTTTACCCTTCGGTTTATTACCCTCTAAGACAATGCCTGGACGATACGATCCTGAATACTCTCCGGCAGGAAAGTTAAAACCCCGCAGAAAATTTTTCGTTTTCTGCGGGGTTTATTTTTTTATATAGGCGGTGATATTTATCTTGGACGGGCAATTTGAATCCAGGTCTGTCCATAAATCCGTTCGATTTCCTGCCCATCCTCATAATAAAAACGGGTAACCCCGTCCCGGCTGTCTTTTTGCCATCGCCCGGTGAAATGCTGCCCAAGGACGTAGTAATCGATTCTGCCGCTGCCTACCACTTGGGGATCGGTACGTCCCCGCCAATCCGTCGGATGATCTACGTATTGAAAAATAATATTTCTTGCCAATATCGGCTCTCCGGTAGCATCCCGGTGGGCATTGCCGTTGATCGTCCGTCGGTAGGCTTCCTGCTCACTGTCGTACTGATAAGCCACCCGGTAGTTGTCGCTGTACTGTACGGAAACAGAGCTTCCGGGACTGCCCTCCCTGCTTATGTGTCTCGGCCGCAGGATGGTGCCCGGGGAGCTTGTTCCCCGGTTCAGGTTTGACAGGTTGGTATAGAGATTGTGGGGAGCTCTTCGGGCGTTATCACGATAAAAGCCGGCATCGGCCAGGGCATTGGTGTAACTGACTCCCCAGTCATTGATCCTTCGCATATTCGCCCGTCTGCCCCCGGCGGTCACCAGGTTCACATTGTTTTCCCAGGCGAGCATAATACTATGTTCCCGGGCGCTTCTGATCGGACCGACTTTATTCGGCAGCCTGGAAAAAAGGGCCAAGTAACGGGTGGAGCGTCCCTCCACTTCGTACTCGTAGACCAGATTGGCCTGGGATAGACCGTGCTGGGGTCTGGCATTCGGATGATTATCTAAAACCACCCCATAGCTGGGATTGGTTTCCGTTTGGGAAATCTGCCGCAAAGCTTCTTCCAGGTCCTCCTGAGAGGCTGCCAGCAGAACCGATAAGGCTTCCCGCTGCTCCTCCAGGTTTCTGCGTTCCGCCACCAGCTGGAACTGGCGGTCTTCAATGTTTTCCCGCTGCTCGATTATGGCAATCCGCTGGGCTTCGGTGTTTTCCTGTTCTTCTCTTATGGCACTGATTAACTCCGCATCCCGATCGGCGATCCGGTTAATATAGGCAAATCGGATAATCAGATCTCCCAAGTTATCCGCCTCCAGCAGGGTCTCCAAATAAGAGGAACCCCCTTTCATATAGGAACTCCGAACCCGTCCTCCGAATCGATCGGTGGCTTCATCCAGTTTCTCCTGGGAGCGAATAAGATCGGCTTCGGTCTCATCCAGATCCCGCTCGATATCCGCCAGCTCCTGATCCAGTTCATCCAGACGGGCAAGACGGCTTTCGATATCCTGACTGAGAAGTTCGATGGTTTCCTCGTAACCCTCAATTTCTTCCCTGATCTCATCCACTTCCTCATAGGGATTGGCCGGGCTGGCATGTATTTTGCCGCTGCCTCCCATGGGCATGGTTATCAGAAGAAGGATGATCAGTTTGAATAGAATTAATTTACGAAACATAACAGCTTCCTCCCTTTCCTTAAACCCGTAAATATTTCCGAATGGAAATAAAACTTCCGAAACCCGCCATCAGGGTGCCTACAATCATTAACCCTAAAAAGATCGGCAAGAGCCGCTGAATATCGGTAACCGGCTGAAAAAGAAGGATTAAGGAATCCTGCCCGAAGGCGGCGGTCAGCTGACGGTAGATAATGCCCAGAGCGACTACCGAAACCACGGTTCCGGCCCAGCCCATGACCATTCCCTCCATTAGAAAAGGAAAACGGATATAGCCGTTGCTGGCTCCCATATATTTCATAACCACCACTTCCTCCTGTCGGGCCACCGCGGAAAGGCGAATGATATTGACAATCAAAAATACCGCCCCCAGGGCAATTAATACCCCCAGCACCAGAAATAAAGAGTTTAAGCGGCTGGTGATCTGCATTAACCTTGCCACCAGTTCTTCACCGTAATCCACCAGCTCTACCTCCGGGTACTGTTGAACAACTTCTGCGATTACCGACATCTGTTCCGGATCCTCCACCCGGACCCGAATCAGATCCGGCAGGGGATTGTTTTCTCCTTCCAGGTCCCGAAGCAAGGTAGGATCCCCCATGGCCACGGCAAAATCCTCAAGTCCCTGTTCCTTGGATACATAGGAAGTTTCCACGGCCCCGTCCAAGTTGATAATCCGTCCTTCCACTTCCCCAGCGTCCACCCCGTCTTCCAGGAATACGCTAAGTTCTACATTGGACTCTACGGTATAGATAAACTGATTAACATTCGTTGCCACCAGTAAAAATCCGCCTAAAATGATTAAGGAGATGGCTATAAGCCCTGAAGTAAGCATTGCAAGCCATGCATTTCTTGAAAGGGACTGAATGCTTTGTCGGATACAATATCGCAGTGCGTACCTATTCATGGGTATAACCTCCTCTTTCATCCCTTTCCAATTTTCCGCTGGACAGGGCTACCACCCGTTTTTGCATACGGTCCACCAGATCCCAGGCATGGGTGGCAATGATAATGGTGGTGCCTTCTTCATTGATATTCTCAAACAGTTTCATCACTTCCAGAGCATTATCCCGATCGAGGTTTCCCGTCGGTTCGTCGGCCAAAATCAGCACCGGATCCTTCACTATTGCCCGGGCAATACCTACCCGCTGCTGCTCTCCGCCGGAAAGTTCCTTGGGAAAGGCATTTTCTTTATGGCCAAGGCCCACTTTTTCAAGGGCTTTTGGAACCTTCTGCTGAATTTCCTTAGGAGAAAAGCCTAGTATTTCCAGAGCGAAGGCCACGTTTTCAAATACGGTTTTTTGCTTGATCAGCTTATAGTCCTGAAATACCATGCCGATGCTCCTGCGATGGGCGAGGATATCCTCCTTCTTATAGGCTAAAATATCCTTCCCTTCAAAATAAATTTCTCCCTTGGTGGGTAACTGCTCCCGGAATAAAAGTTTAATCAGCGTGCTTTTCCCTGCACCGCTGGGTCCGACTAGAAAAAGAAATTCCCCCGCCTTCAGCTGCAGGGACATTTCCTCTAGGGCATGAATTTTACCCCCTTGATATAACATACTGACTTTATTGATTTCAATCATGGTAAGGCTCCTTTCTGCTTAACAACTTACTGATTATGAGACTCTACAGGGTCCTAAAGGCTTCCCCCGGAAGGACCCTTTTATGCTATTGAATATTATACCACATCTTTTAACCGGTTAACCATAATTCCATGGGTTATCGATCCCTGGTCTGCGTTATTTTTCCGATAAAAAAACTCCTGCCTTTACTTTGGTAAGGCGGAGTTTTATCAAAAGCAATGATTCTTATTTCTGGCCTGCTTATTTATGGGCTGCTTATTTATGATACGGCTCATTTTTGAGGATTTTAAAACTTCGATAGATCTGTTCCACCAGAATCAGACGCATCAGCTGATGGGGAAAGGTCATTTTTGAAAAGGAAAGCCGCAGATCCGAACGGCTGAGAACTTTCGCTGAAAGTCCCATAGACCCGCCGATAATAAAGGCCATATGGCTGTTTCCCCGAAGTCCATATTCCCGGAAGGTCTCAGCAAGGGCCTCTGAGGAGAGCATTTTCCCCTCAATTGCCAATACAATCACCACGGCTCCTTCAGGGATTTTTTTCAGAATTCCCCGGCCTTCCTTCTCCCGGATGATGTCGATTTCTCTTTGACTTCCCCCTTCCAGGGTCTTTTCATCGGGAACTTCGAAAACCTGGACTTTAGCATAGCTCTGCAGCCTTTTTTGATACTCCTGGATTCCCATTTTTAAATACTTTTCTTTAATTTTGCCAACGGCAATAATATCTATTTTCATGTTGTACTCCTCGGTCATTTTATGCTTAGTAAGCGCCGTTAAAATACGACGTCAATATCGATTTCCTCTTCTCCCCGAACGATGGATATGGTGGCCCGGTCATCGGGTCTGAGCTTATACAGCTCCCGAATTAATGTGCCCCGGTTTCGGACTTCCTGACCATTTACCCCAACAATCACATCTCCGGATTCAATACCAAATTCCTCTGCGACGGAACCGGGATTGATTTCCGCTACGTAAAATCCATGGCTGACCGCCAGCTCTTCTCCCCAGCTGCGCTGGTAGACTTCGGCGTTCAGGCCCTGCACCCCAAGATATACCGGTTGGAATTCTCCGGTCTCAATGAACTGCTCGATAATGGGTTTTGCGGTATTGATAGGAATTGCAAAGCCTAAGCCTTCCCCGTTCTGCAGTTTTGCGGTGTTGATACCGATCACTTCCGCATCGGTATTGAGCAGGGGGCCGCCGCTGTTTCCCGGATTGATCGAGGCATCGGTCTGAATGAAATTATCAATTCCTTCAGCACTGCCGCCGGCGGTGGGGATGGAACGGTTCAGACCGCTGACGACCCCCTGGGTTAAGGTCCGTTCAAAGTCTAGACCCATGGGATTTCCGATGGCTATGGTGATTTCCCCGACCCGAAGATTATCACTGTCCCCTAAATTGGCCACGGGTAAATTCTCCTCATCCACCTTAATGATGGCTAAATCCAGGGAAACCTCATTCCAGAGCACCTCCGCCGGAAGCTCCTGACCGTCATCCAGGAGGACCATCAGCTCGGAAACCTCACCATCGCCGATCACATGGGAATTTGTGATAATATATCCCCGTTCATCCACGATCACTCCGGTTCCCAGTCCCGGCCGCTCCCGTATATCTCCGAAGAATACGTCCCGCTCCAAGGTTATGGTGGTAATCCCTACCACGGAGGGCATCGCATATTCCGCCACGGCGGAATAAATATTCAGGTCCGTATCCTCACCTACTGTGATCCTAGGGTCTGCATTGTCAGCTTCCGGTATACGCCCTTCAATATAGTCCGGTAAAAAAAGCAGACCGCTGCCGAGGACAATGACCCCTCCCAGAATCGCTCCAAGGAGGACGCCCAAAAAACCAATATTTCTTCCCCGTGGTTTGGAAGGGTTCCTGCTATCCCCTGGGGCCTCCGCTTCCTCTGCTTTTTCCCGGGGGCTCTCTTTTCTTTCGATATTTTCTCCCCCGGGATCTTCTTCCAGAAAATCCTCCTTGGAAGAGGGTGCATGATGATAGTAATAATCCCTTTGAAGGGAGTCTTGATCCCGGTCTTCGTTTTTTATATTTTCTCGATCTTTATCCATGGTATTCCCTCCTGCTCCAAAGCAAGTATCGTTATTTCACGTTAGACTCCTTTTTTACTGAGTTATCCATCCTAACTTTTATCGAACTCATATACTCGTCCAATACGGTTTCTAAAGGCAATGTCCACATTTATTTTCTTGCCTCCGAGAAGCTTTCGTTCCTGAAGCTTTCCCTGAATCGTTGATAAAGCCAGTTCCGGAAAATTGTTTTCTTCACTTAAGTGGGCCAGGATAAAATTTTCCACATGGTTCTCCACTAAATAGCAGATACAGTCCCCGGCTGCGTCATTGGAAAGATGCCCTTCGTCGGAAAGGATCCTTCTTTTCAATGAATAGGGATAAGAGCCGGCTTTTAAAACTTCCACATCATGATTCGCCTCCAGGACTACCAGATCGGAACCCATGATTTCTTCAAGGATTGCCGGCGTCATGCAGCCGATGTCCGTGGCGATACTGATTTTTTCGTGCTTGGCGGAAACCGTAAAGCCTACGGATTCCGCTGCATCATGGGAGGTTTTATAGGGTTTGATTGATAAGCCTCCCATTGGGAAAACTTCATTGGTCTTAAAGGTTTTTCGGTTTTTTTCCGCAACCTTTCCGATTTTTTCCTCCATCGCCCTCCAGGTTCCCTGATTGGCGTACACCGGAAGATCATACCTTCTTGAGAGGATCCCCGCTCCCTTTATATGATCAATATGTTCATGGGTAATTAATATGCCCGATAAGGTTCGGGGATCAATATCGAGTTCTTCCAAACGCAGTTCTATCTGTTTGCCGCTAAGACCCGCATCCACCAGGAACGGCTGCAGCCCGTCGGAAAAAACATAGCTGTTGCCAGCGCTGCCGCTGACCAGTGAACAGAATTTTATCAAGTCATTTCCTCCTCAGTCTTTCTCCTTTGCTGTGTTTATCCCTCAGCCCGTTCGGTATTGATGATTTCTATTTTGGCCCCGAGACCCTGCAGTTTATTTTCAATATGGTCATAGCCCCTTAGGATATGTTCGATATCGTGGATCTCGGACTTCCCCCTGGTGCTGAGCGCCGCAATAATCAGAGCCGCCCCCGCCCGAAGATCGGAAGCTTTAACCGTTGCGGGAGACAGTTTTTTGACGCCCTCGATGATTGCCACTTTCCCTTCCACCCGGATACTGGCGCCCATCCGTTTTAACTCCACCACATGTTTGAAACGTCCTTCAAAGATGTTTTCCGTAATGGAACCGGTACCCTCGGATATGGCCAGCAGACTCGTCATCGGCTGCTGTAAATCCGTGGGGAAACCTGGATATACCAGGGTTTTAATATCCGCACTTCTGGTTCTTTTAGCGGCTTTAACCCGGATCTGATCCCCATCCTCCTCAATACTGACCTGCATCTCCTTTAGCTTTGCCGTAATGGACTCCAAGTGCTTCGGTATAACATTTTTAATTAACACATCCCCATGGGTGGCCGCTGCTGCGATCATATAGGTTCCGGCTTCGATTTGATCGGGAATGATGGCGTGTTCACAGCCCCCAAGCTTTTTGACCCCTTCGATTTTGATGGTGTCCGTACCGGCCCCTTTCACTTTTGCCCCCAGACAGTTGAGATAACTGGCCACATCTACAATATGGGGTTCTTTTGCGGCATTTTCAATGATGGTCTGTCCCTTCGCCTTCACTGCGGCAAGCATGATGTTAATCGTTGCACCCACACTGACGACGTCGAGATAAATTTTTGCCCCTTTAAGTTCCCGGGCCTGTACAGAAATAATTCCCTGGTCTATTTTCACTTTGGCCCCTAACGCTTTTCCGATC
>SKOH01000076.1 GCA_007120165.1 Clostridiales bacterium | reverse complement strand
GGCTACAGCCATGACCATACTGGCAGTGATCTTGATCGCCGCGAATCATCTACAGGACTTAAACAGCGAAGTGATCGCGCTGGAAAATGAAAGGGCGGAAGAGACGGAACTGCGAGTAGAGGTTGCCGCCTTGGAAAGCCGGCTGAATCATTTAGAACACCGAATGCCGAAGAGGGATTTAGAACAGGCGGCGCAACAGGCAGCTATGGAACTTTCCTATGTGGAGGATCTACTGGGTAAAGTGTCGGAAATTGAAACGGTTTTCGGAAGAATCATCGAATACGATGCATCAGATGAAATGTTGTTGACCGTTGAAATCCTGGATTCCCAGGAGATAATAGAATTACCACTGGCCGATAATTATACGCCGTATATGGTAACAGAAATTACCTGGGCACCCATTACATCGAAGGATTTTATGGAATTTTTAGAGGAAGCAGCGGAAGACAGCAGTGAAGTATTTACCTTTAAGATTTTAGAAGGAAAAGCTGTACAGATTTTTCAGGGAGAGAAAATAGAGTAAATTTCAATAGTGAAGGCCGTGAGCAATAGTATATAAGAGCAATAGTATATAAGAGCAATAAAATAAATAGGCAAATAAGCTAATACGCAAATAAGCTAAAAGAGGTAAGACGAGAGACATGAAAGGATGATCAAAATGAAAGTGTACTCCGTAAGAAAGCATCCGGAATTAAAAGAAAAAGCCATCAAGTATTTTCAACTGAAATGGGCGAATGAGGACAGCAAAATGGTCTATGAAGACTGTATCAGTCACTCGATTACCACTGAAAATCCCCTGCCTCATTGGTATTTATTGATGGAGGGCGACGAAATCATCGGCTGCGCAGGACTGATTACCAATGATTTTATCAGTCGAATGGATCTATACCCGTGGATCTGCGCGGTTTATATTGAAAAGAAGCACAGGGGAAAGGGCTACGGTTCGTTATTAATGGAGCAGGCCAAAAAGGACGCCAAAGCCGTTGGATTTTCCCACTTGTATCTCTGTTCAGACCATGTAGGGTACTACGAAAAGTACGGTTTCGAATACCTCGCTACAGGCTACCATCCTTGGGGAGAAACATCCAGGATCTACAGCACTGAGTTATAGTTCGGTTTTAGGAAACTTATTATGAAATTCTACGTCTAACAGTTAACGATCGACGGTAAAGGAGTGATTTCGATGAGGGAGAAAAAAGCCCGGCTGCTTTGGTTTTTGGCGGGACTGATCTATTTCATTCTGGGATTTAGAAGTCAAAACACCATCCTGGTTATATTAGGGTGTGCCTGCATCACTATGACCGCATCGGAGAAAGACAAAAAAGCAAAAAAACGAAAACAATTTCAAAACTTGAAGGATAGGATGTAGTGTTAAACTAAAAAAGAAAAGGTGAGAGACTATGAGAAAACTGCCAACGATTACCCTGGAACGAATCATTCTACGTCCCTTTACTGAAGCCGACGCTCCAACGGTTCAAATACTTGCGGGAGACAGATATGTGGCCGAAACCACCCTCTATATTCCCCACCCCTATGAAGACGGGGAAGCGGAAAAATGGATCAGCACCCATCAAAGGGACTATCAAAGTAAAGGGGCCATAACCCTGGGCATTGCCGATAAAGAAGAAAAACACTTGATGGGAGCCATATCCCTGGGGATTAACAGAACCTACGAACACGGAGAAATTGCTTATTGGGTCGGGAAACCCTTTAGCGGAAAAGGTTACTGTACGGAGGCGGCAAAAGGACTGATCCGATATGGTTTTGAACAGGAAAACTTAAACCGGGTCTATGCCCGCTACATGGACAACAATCCCGCATCGGGAAAAGTCATGAAAAAGATCGGCATGCAGTATGAAGGAACCTTACGGCAGCATGTAAAGAAATGGGGAGAATATTACGATCTGTTTCACTACGGTATACTAAAAAGCGAATTCGAGTTAGAAAAATAGAGCAGAAGGTTACATGAAGTTGGTAAAGTTAAAGTATGTAAAGCAGTATAATTGGAAGTTTCGATGTTGGTTATTAAGGGATATAAACCGGAACAGAAAGGGGCGGGTTTATATGAAAAAATATTTAGAAGTAATAGGGATACTGACTTTATTGGGCATAGTACTGAGCGGATGCAGTTCAATGAGTTTCAGTAAAGCCATAGAGCTAGACGAGACTGAAAAAGCCGCTATAGGGCTGATTGAAGAAAAGGGCTATGAAGTGGTGGCCCTAGGGGGAAAAAGCGAAGCCTACGAGTTGGATCGGGACCGTCTGGCCCATCCGAACTATAGCCTGATTTGGGGGATTCAGGATTTGAATGCAGAGGAGTATATTGGAAAGTTCGTGGAAACTTATGAGTTTCTTGTCGAGGATCATCCCCTGCTGCTGGAGTTGGATGACGGAGCTTATCGGATCAAGTTATGGGTCCTGTCTGTGGAAGGAGAAATTATCGGCGGCTACACTTTTCCCGATTACGACGAACCCCACTACGGCGGAGTATATTCCTTAGAGGGAGAGACCTTGGAAGAGGTAACGGAAATGCGGTTTCAAGCCTGGAGAAAAGGTTGGGAAGAAAAATATCAGCCTTCCAAACAGTAAGGAAAAGCAAAAGGTAAAGCAAAACATAAAAACAAGACAAAGGAGATAACAGATGCATCAGATAACCTATCGGAAATTAACAACTAAGGATTGTGAACGCATAAAAGAAATGGACGCCTCACAGTTTATCAAAAGAGCCTGGCGGGAAGTGGAGGGAGAGCGAAGACTTGTGGAGATCAACTATCTGGACCCCACCTGGCCGGGAGGCTTTGAAGATCATTATAACTGTTTGAAAGAAACGATTGAGAAAAACGGCTCCGCGATAGGAGCCTTTGATTCGAGCGGAAATCAATTAGTGGGATTTATCACGGTGGATCCTGAATTTTTCGGAGACAAATATCGTTATGTACTCTTGGACCAGCTGTATGTCTCCCGGCAGCACCGCAGCCAAGGCATAGGGAAAAAACTCTTTACCCTGGCCGCTGAAGAAGCACGGGGATGGAAGGCCGAAAAGTTTTATATTGCAGCAGGATCTGCAGAAGAGACCATCGCATTTTACTTTGCCCTCGGCTGCAGGGAAGCGGTAGAAATCAATCAGGAAATCTACGAGAGTGACCCGAGGGATTATCAAATGGAATATACTTTATAGCGGTGAAAAGGCAAAGGTTTCGACTATGGCCAGTTAAAGGAGGATATTATGAAAAAGACAAAATTAATTATCGTGGCCGGGATGAGCGGTGTGGGAAAATCCACCTCAGCCCAAAATATATCCTATCAATTAACAAAAAATGCTATACCCCATGAATGGTACCATGAAGAGATGAAAGACCATCCGATCCGATGGGCAGAGGGCGGCGAATTTACTGCGGGGGACCGGAACACCGAAGAGGGAATGGAGCTGAATATTTTAGATACCTTTTCCCGGTGGGTAGCATTGATAGAAAAAATGATAACCAAAGGCGGCGTCTTTGTCATGGAAGGGTGTTTGTATCAAAATATCATTCGTTATTTTATACCGGGAGGCTATCCCAGAGAAAAAATCTTCGAATACTATCAGCATCTGTTAAAAATTTTAGAGCCGGCGAACCCGCATATCATCCATCTGTACAGACCCGATGTAAAAATAAGCTTTAGAAAAGCCTTTGAAGTGCGGGGCAAGAACTGGGAAAAGATTATCACCGAGTCTCAACAGAACTATGATTTTACTGATGAAATCGCTTATCAGACCCTGGCCCGGGAGGTGTTCGCCGGATACCCGGGTAAAAAGCTGAGCATTGATACCTCGGAGGATCAGTGGGCGGACTACTTGCAGCAGATGTGTGATTTTCTCGACATTCACTACCATCATAAACCGTACGCTTCTGTTGAAAACCCGGAAAAATACGTAGGGATTTATACGAAGGGGAACGCAAAGGTTACGATAATTTATAAGGACCATCAGCTGTACTGCAGTCCACCCTGGTTTACTCATATAAAAATGAACCCGGTGAAGGAAGATGAGTTTGAGCTCACGGCTTTTCCGATTAATTTCAAGTTTTCCTTTAGGGAAGATGAGACCTGTCTATCGGTCACGGGAAACTATGATTGGCAAATTGTAGGGAAGACCTTAAAAGCACGCACCATATCAAAGGAGGAGGGACCCGATGTTTAACTATCCCAAGGATTTATACACCGATGTACGCATTGAAGAAGTGTTTGAAACCAAAATAATCTATGAGCTGGGAGAAATTCAGGAGCTGAAAACCCGTAATCATAAAGGCGCCTTTATCCGGATTTTTGACGGAGACAAATGGTATTACAGTGCCACTACGGATCTTAAAAATCTGCAGCAGGAGATCGACGAACTGGCGGCCTATGGCACGAATAAAGATATTGATCAGAGCCCCGTGGTTACCGGGTTTGAAGTTCATAAGGAAACCCTGGGAAAATACGAACAGGAAAGTATTTCCGAAGTCCCCATGGAAAAGAAACAGGAGCTTTTAACTTCCTATTTTCCGATGTTGGATAACAATGAAATGATTACCTACTGGAAAGCGCTTTACAGTGATAAAAGACTGGTAAAGGAATTTTACTCCAGTAAAGGAAGTGAAATTTCCTATGACACCCAGTGGGCAGGATTTTCCCTCAGTATGAATTTTGTAGCCGGAGAAGACCGTTTCCAGGAATCCTTCCAGAAGGCTTCCGACACCTTCACGGATCTTTTAGAGGAAAAAGAAAACTGCGAGGAAATGATTGCTAAATGTGAGGATTTCGTCAAGCATGCAAAACCGGTGGAACCGGGGAAATATACCGTGGTCCTCTCCCCAGCCGTAGCCGGGGTATTTGCCCATGAAAGTTTCGGGCATAAGAGTGAATCCGACTTTATGATCGGGGATGAGACCATGAAAAAAGAATGGGCCATCGGCAAGGAGGTAGGGGCAAAGCTTCTTTCCATTGTAGATGACGGCGGAGTGATCGAAGGGGGATACGTCCCCTTTGACGACGAAGGAACCAAAGGAAAAAGAACCGAGATCATAAAAGAGGGTGTCCTCGCTGGAAGACTGCATAGTGCGACAACGGCGGCCTCTCTGGAAGAATCCGTAACCGGCAATGCCCGGGCCATCAACTTTGAATATGAACCGATTGTACGAATGAGCAATACTTATATCGATAAAGGAACCAAAACAAAGGAAGAGCTGTTCTCGGAAATTGAAGAGGGCATTTATATTGATACCTTTAATCACGGTTCCGGCATGTCGACTTTCACCATTGCCCCGGCCTTGGCCTATAAAATCCGGGAAGGGAAAATTGCCGAGCCTGTAAATATTTCCGTGGTTACCGGTAATGTGATGAAAACCCTGGCGCTGATCGACGGAGTTTCCGATAAAGTGGAGTTTGCCTCCTTTATCACCGGAGGCTGCGGAAAGATGGAGCAGTTCCCCTTAGCCGTCGGCTTCGGTGGGCCCTACGTCCGGGTTAAAGAACTGGAAATTCAATAGGGAGGGATGACAATGCATAGGGAAAAATATACGATCAGTACCCGGCAGATTTCCTTGAATGTGGTGCAAACGGAAATTGAGTCAATTCGAAGAAAAAACATCAGCAAAACCGGCCTTCGGGTGTATAAAGAAGGGTTAATCGGCTGCGCCGGAGCCATTGGGAGCTACCGGGAAGAGGCGTTGTTAAAAAGAGCCCTCAAGAGTTTACAGGGAAACGTCCGATACGGCTTCGAACTCTCCAAGAACCAGCAACGTTCAAAAGATCTGCGACGGAAATTTATCGATAAAAAAAACATATTGGAAGAATTTTCCGAGTTTCTGGAAAGGGTAAAAAAAGCGCAGCCGAACTTTATCTTTGCCAATAAAATCAATTTGACGGAGGAAGAATACCAGGTCCAAAATGATGCAGGTCTTGATTTAACTCACGCAGACCGGGTACTGGAAGTGGGACTTCTGTTTAAAGAAAAGTCTTCCGTTAACGTAATGGACGGTTTCGCAGGCTTTTGGGGCAGGGATTATGACCGGGAGTTAGGGGTGGAGGAGATCAATAAAATCTGTAACGCCTATCAAAACCCGGTGGATTTGCCCAAGAAGAAAAAACTGCCGGTAATCTTTAGAAGCGGAGATATGGTGCCCTTTTTAAAATTTTTAAAAGACCTGGAGGGCAACAGTTATGGAAGCAAAAGCTCCCTGTTCAGCAACAAAAGGGAACAGAAAATCTTCAGTGAAGACTTTACGCTATACCAAAGCCGAAATTCCAGTGATACCCTGTTAACCCCATTCTTTGATGTGGAAGGCACCACCAATAACCATGACCGCTATACGTTAATAAATGACGGCGTACTGATGGCTCCCTTTACCGATAAGCGGGCAGCGGAAAAATACCAGCTTCCGGTAACCGGGGCGGCGGCTGCGGAGTACGACGGCATTCCTGTTATCGGAAGACCCCATCTGACCATTAAAGGATCCACGAAAACCGCCAAGGAACTCCTTGGCGGAGAACCGGGAGTGCTGGTGATGATTGCATCCGGAGGGGACTTTACCCCCCAGGGGAATTTCGGAAGCCCGGTACAATTGGCTTTTCTGTTTGACGGTGAAAAGATCATCGGAAAATTACCGGAGCTGAAAATTTCCTCCAATGTTATGGATATGTACGGAAAGGACTTTATCGGCGTAAGTAAGGATTCCATGGGGCCCTTAATGCACGATAAATATTTGATGATGCATATGGAGGTATCAGAAATCTAAAAGTAAAAAAAGTTTTAAAGTCCCTATAAATTTTATAGGGACTTTATCGTTTCATCTTATTTCAGCTATTTTTACTGTTTGAACCTGTTTTGAATCGCCCGTTGAACGATATCTTCTTCCACACTATCCCAGTCCATACCGTTAGCTTTTCCTATCGTGCCCCCTTGCCAGTCCCAAAGAAAGTTGTGATCCCTGGCAATGGCACCTACATCGCCGTGGTACCAGTTGGAAAGCATATCAACCATTCTTTCTTCTACATGGTTTCGACGAACCACCGCCGCGAGTTCCGTCAGGAGAATAAAAATGTTTTCGTCGTTTAATGTTAAATAACCCCACTTGTCTCTTGCTACGATGGCGCCATGGGTCATGTGATGAACATCCCGTACGATGGCTTCCGTAGACCGTGGACTGATTGCCTCGGTATCGGCGTTTTGTTTCGCATATTCAAAGGGATCAAAATCTTTCCCCATATACCGGCTGGGAACTTTCACTTCGAAATCCGGATTCAGCGTAATCGCTTCCCCCTCCGAGGTGGTTTCAATGGATGCGCTGTCTTCCCCTTCCCGAAGGTCTTCATTTTTCTCTTCTGCATGGCTTTCATTCCCTAACCCGGGTACCTGGTCTAGGAAAATACTGGAGTTCATCACAACAATTAATACGATGGCCGCAGTTAATAATCCCAGTACAATGATTTTGAACAGATCGCTGTCTAACAGTTTTCTCATTATGTAATCAGTCCCTTCAGTGAGTGTATTTGATAATAGTACCAAACTACTATTTGAATTCTAACATTTTGCTGATGGTCTTTCAACCAGCGGTTTGGATATTGCGATCTGTAAAAGTTCGTAACCCTTTGAAAATAAAAGGTTATAATGATAATTATTATTGAATAATTTGTTAATTTCATGATTTAAACGCCTTTATTACTAGGTCTTAATAACTGTTTTTGAGAGGGACCTATTTATTAGTCTGAAATAAATTGAAGATTCTAATTTTCTGTAATATAATTCAAGTACAACTTGTGAAATTACAATCAAGGGAAATTATCAGGGACAATAATCGGCTTTCATGTTTTGGAGGAAGACATGGCTGAATTGTTGTAAGGGTGAGCTAAGGAGGTGGGAAACGGGTTTTGACGGCAGCAGGTTTTATAAAAATCAAAGGGGTGATTTTTTGAAAAGGTCGATGTCCAAGAGGTTGAGTATTTTGCTTGCAGTAGTCATGATTCTTACCAGTTTTTTCAGTGTCAGCGCACCGGTATTCGCGTATCAGGAGGCGCAAGAAGAAGGTGTATTTATCGAAACCTTCGACCAGCTGGATAACAACTTAACCAGTTATGGAAGCGGAAGTTTTACCGGAAATTACAATATCGAATGGCACTATCAGGGTTCAAGAGGGAATCTTGGAGGCTATGAAATTGACGGAAAAGGATTGATGATGGGGGGAATGACCGATAACAGCAAGATTTTTGCGGAAAATATTCCCGGCGGTATCGATTCTTTTTCTGTGGACTTAAAAAAAGGGTTCACCAATAACAATGCCCGGTCCGTCGAGCTGTTGCTCAATGACATCTCCTACGGCATATATGAAATGGATACTGCCGATACCGGGGTCCAGGTATTTACAGTAGAGGATATTAACATTGAAGGCAGCTTTAACCTTGAACTTCGACATGCCAGCGGCCCATCTACCCGAGCGCAAATTGTCGTAGATAATATTCGCTGGTCTGCCTTCGGCGAGCCTCCGGTGGATGATCCTCCAACGGACGGCGTGCTGACGGTACAAGAGGCCATCGACAATAATGAAGGGGAAGCTGCGGTTGAAGGCTACATTATCGGTACCACCATCAGCGGTACCAATTTTGATTTGGACCCGCCCTTTACCATCGCCACCAATCTAGCCATGGCCGATGACCCGGAGGAGACGGATCCTGCTAAAATCCTACCGGTACAACTTCCGGCAGGTGCGATTCGAACGGCGTTAAACCTGGTGGATAATCCCGATAACTACCATAGAAAAGTACAAATTACCGGGGATTTAGCGGCGTATTTCAGCGTTCCCGGACTTAGAAGCCCATCGGCTTATCAGTGGGTTGAGGACGACGATGACGATGAGGATCCAATTACAGGAATTCTCTCCCCCATCGAGGCGAAACAGATACCGATGAATACAGAGGTCACCGTAACCGGTATTGTTACCCACGTATTTTCCAACCGGGAAGCCTATATTCAGGATGAAATCGGTGGATTGCAGATTAATACTCCGGGGATTGACAATGCCGTTGAATCCGGCGATGAAGTGGAAATCACCGGAAAACTGGGGATTTTCCAAGGGGAACTGCAATTTGTACCGACGAATTTAACGGAGGCGGTAGTGATCTTAAACAAAGATCAGGTTCTGCCTGAGGCAAAGAACGTTTCGTTAAAGTCGGTGGCCCAGACCAATAACTATAGTAATGTTTCTGAAGCCTTAGCCCAATACCAGGGGGACTCCGAAACCATCACCGTAAAAGGGGTTATTACTGATATTTTACCCAATCAGCAGTACGCAATGCAGATTCGGGATCTTCATGATCAGTCAAAAACCATTGATGTAGCTCTGCCGGCAGGCTACCGGGATTACTTTAACCCTCAGCTGAATCCCGATGCGGTGGGCAGAATTGTGCTGGTTACCGGCCAGGAACAGAATTACTTTAACAAACCGGCCATCCGACAGGTAAATCAATGGGATAATGTTAATCAGGTCAGTACACCCGGTGAATACCACGTCGGTTTCGATCTGGAAGGTATGCTGATTGAGACCATTTACCCCGGAGAAGTTCGAGGAAAAGACAATTACGGCTTTACCCTTCGGGACGCAGAAGCCTCGGCCTACGTGTATTCCGGACGGGCAACCAACTTCAACTTAGCCGCCCTGGAAACCGGGGACTGGTACTTTGTCGAAGGGATTATCGGGTTTTACGGCCGTCCTCAGTTAAAGCTGATGGATGGCGGGGATCTACGCCTAACCGCAGGTCCCGGTCAACAGGATCCCACCATGCCTTTGGTGCTGAATCCGAAACCCGCACCCTTTACGACGATTTACGAGAACACCCCGCTGATTTCCCTTGACCTGGAAGCCTCCACGGTAGAAGGGGCAGGAGAAATCATCCATCAGGACATTAAACTGTTCTTAAATGGAGAAGTGGTAAATGCAGCAATTGATGCGGAAAATAACCAAGTACTTTATCAAGTAACCGAGGGACTGGCCTTTGGAGAACACGATGTGGAAGTACATGTACCGGACAGCAACGGCCTGGTTAATGAATTTGCCTGGTTCTTCACCGTCGCCTCCTCCGATGCGGATTTTAACTTCTTCTTCGGAATCCCCCATGCCCATACCGCCTATTCCGACGGTGCCGGGACGCCTACCCAAGCTTTTACGCATGCAATGGAACGGGGACTGGATTTTCTGGCAATTACAGATCACTCCAACTGGCTGGATGGCGTAACTGATGGAAACTTTGAGTATGATCAAGCCCGAGACGAATACGTGGAGAGGTATCATCCGGTAACCGGAGCACCTTCCCAGTGGATGAGTACCCGTATGGAAGCGGAAGCTTTTAACAATGAAAATGAAGACTTCCTAGCCCTTCGGGGATTTGAGCAGACCTCCAGTATTTGGGGACATACCAACACCATCAACAGCGGCACCTATGTGGAAGCCAAGAGCCAAATGGTTCCTCTGAGGGATTACTACGACTGGGCCGCAGAGGTTGCTAAAAGGCCCGATGAAAACACCTTTAACATGTTTAACCATCCCAACTGGCCCGATGATTCCTTTGCGGATCTTGCCTATGTTCCGGAAATAGACCGGTACTTTAATGGTATCGAAGTCGCCAATGGCGCGCCTCCCTACAGTTATTCCCGTTCCGAAGGGCATTACTGGAAAGCACTGGATAACGGCTGGCGAGTAGGAGCCATGAACTCTCAGGACAATCATGCGGAAAACTGGGGGGATCCGAGTAATCTTACGGTAGTGCTTGCAGAGGAACTTACTACAGACTCTATGATCAATGCCATGAACAACCGAAGAATGTATTCCACAGAAACCCGAACCCTAGAGCTTACCTTTAAAGGCAATGATTTCTGGATGGGAAGCGTCATTGATGTTGATTCAGGAGAAATGATTGACTTTGAAATCCTTGCGGAAGACAGTGAAGTGGATATTTTAGAAGTACAGCTGATCACCAATGGCGGGACGATTATTGACGAGATCGCCTTTGAAAACGGAACCGACAGCGCTCAGTGGACCCCTTCCGTGGAAGCCGCAGGAGGAGCGGAATGGTTCGTGGTAAAAGTCAAGCACGAACAGGGATTATGGGGAACCTCCTCACCGATCTTTACCTCCGGTGGAGAATATGATCTGAAACTGACCGGATTAACTGTGGATCCTGACCCGACCCTTCCCGGTTTTGAAACCGAACTTACGGCCACCGTGGCAAACATGGGTATTCGTCACGTAGATGATGAAATTGAAGTTTCCTTCTACTTGAATGATCCCACAAAGGAAGAAAACCTAATCGGTAAGGATAGTGTGGATACACGAATGACTTCCGGCAGTACGTTAGAACTCAGCACCACCTGGACACCGGATCTAAACATTGAACCGGGTCGACACCGGATTTTTGCAGTACTGACTGATATTGACGGTGTTACCACAGTAAGCCAAATATCTAGGGCAGTTTCGGTCGTTAATCCTATCGGTAAAAAGATTTTAATCGACAATGCCCATAACAATGCGGACGTACCGGGCACCGTGCTGGAGATGATTGAAATGCTTCGACTGTACGGTTATGAAGCGGTGCTGAATGAGCAG
>SKOH01000187.1 GCA_007120165.1 Clostridiales bacterium | reverse complement strand
TTTAATTACTTTATTTTAAATTGTGCTGAAAAACTTCGATGTGCATGTAGCTCACTCTGATAACTATTGTTCTGTATTATGCTTCGAACTCATGGCCTTTACAAGAAAGTAAATAAATCCCCCTCCGTAAAAGCCTAATACTAAAACCATAAAGAAAATGGTCATCGGTTCCATATTTTATCCTCCTTTTTTCCCTATAGATTTATTCCTTTGCCAATTTAGTCAAAGGGGGGGTGTCTATTACTTTTCCCTCACTCATTCTCCCGGGTCTGATTAAGCCGGCCAGTTTATTGTTGAAAATCAACATGAATATAATCAGAAGCGCCCACTGCATAAGCATGGTTCCCGGTGAAAAGACTTCCAATGGGTTCCACCAGTCGTCGGGATACCAGGTAACGGATTGCCACATCCACCATCCAAACACGACCGCGAACATTACCGGGAAGGCACGGATACACCAGCCCCACCATGCACCGATTTTCATATCTGAATTCTCGTGGTTGATCTCTTCCGCGAGGATCTTATCCACACCATATCGCATCATAACAAAAGAAATTAGCAGACCGCTGATCAGTAGAGCAACGCCCCAGACAAAATCCTGATTATCGAGGAAATTGATGCTGTAGGCGGAAGGAATCCCCGCTAAAAAACCAACCAGACAGATCCAAAGCGTTGCTTTCTTTCGGCTGAAACCTGCATCCTGAAGATTCAAAACCCCAACCTCGATCATAGAAAGCAGCGAAGAAATCGCAGCAATTGCCAAAGCTAAGAAGAAAACCGCTGCAACGATGGTGCCCGCCGGCATATTACCAAACAACGCGGTCAGATATACAAAAATCAGACCGTTATTTCCGGATCCTAAAGCTGCTTCTGCGATTTCCGTAGTGGCTGATAATGAATAAACCGTAGGGAGAATCGCCATTGCTGCAATAATTCCAATCAGTACGTCACCGAAACCGATGACAAAACAGTTCACGCCTAAATCTTCTTTTTCCTTGGTATATACCGCATAGGTCATCAGTAGTGCCCAACCGGCACCGGTAGACCATGCCGCCTGTGTAAATGCCTCAAGCCATACCGTCGGATTTGCTAAATCTCCAAAATTCGGAGTAAATAAATACACCAATCCGTCGGTAGCGCCCGGAAGGGTAATTCCTCGAATCATTAATGCGGTAATTAATACAAAAAGGGTTGGAATCATGATTTTTGTAGCTTTCTCAATTCCTCCAGAAACACCTTTGTAGATGATAAATCCACCAATGACCATTGCAATCAAATGATAGAAAATCGTCTGTCCGGGAGAACCTAAAAATCCTTGCCATAAACTCTCCGTTGCCTCAGGTGTCGTCGCATTGCTAAAAGCGCCTTGAAGGGCAAACACAAAATACCGAATCGTCCAACCGGAAACTACGGAATAATAAAACATAATTCCTAAGGCTGCTGCGCCCAACCAACCGCCGATCCAAGTAAACTTCTTACCCATGAAATCCCGGATGGCTCCTACAGTACCCAGGCGGGTTTTCTTGGCAATTACCATCTCTGCAATCAAAAGTGGAATCGCCCATACAAATATTGCTACGGTCAGGGCAATCAGAAACGCTCCACCGCCGTTGGCTGCTGCAACCCGGGGAAAACGCCAAATATTTCCTGTTCCTACGGCCATACCGATGGCCGCACATATAAATCCAAAACGACTGCCAAATGTTGATTTGTTTGATCCTTCCATTTCCTACATTCCTCCTTTAAAAGATGAGTTTACCAGTAGAGCTTATCTATTGCCACCTCCTTTAGATACTGTGTATTGAAAGAACTATATATGGTAAATCATTGATACCTTTCCCTGATGTCTTTAATGGTGCCTTTTAATTCCTTTTTAAGGATGCCTATAGGATTTAAATGGGCACGTCGAAAACCTGCTGGTCCTGGATTTCCGTCTTTAACGCCTCCAGGGAGGCCCGGACGATTTTTCTGCGAAGGCGTTTTTCGTCCTCGAAGGATTTAGTCGGGTCCCCTACCGGGTAAGGAATCGCCACTCCCGGAATAATCCGGTTGGCCCCGGTGGTCAGGGAAATCGGTACAATGGTGCAGATGTGTACCACACCGATCCCGTACCGTTCGATCTCTTTTACTACCGTTGCTCCGCAACGGGTACAGGTGCCTCAGGTGGAGGTTAGAATGACCCCGTCAACGCCGTCTTCTAAAAGCTGCTTACCGATTTCCACTCCGAAGCGCTGGGAGTTCATCACCGAAGTCCCGGTCCCCACCGTGGTATAAAAATAGTCGTGGACCTTTCCGATGACCCCTTCTTTTTCAAAATCCCGGAGTACATCCAGGGGCAGGATCCGGTCCGGGTCCCCATTGGCGTAAATGGGGTCGTACCCTCCATGAACGGTTTCATACTCCTCGGCGATAAAATCATCCAATCCTTCGATGGGATATTTACCGTATTTCGTTGCGCTGGCGGATTCGATGCGGTCGGGATTACCCTTGGGAAGAATCCCGCCGGTACATACCAGGGCTATGGTGGCTTTAGTAAGGTCTTCGATGGCCTTTACCGGGGCCACCCGGTCAAAGACCGGCACCCGAAGTTCTGTCTCAAAGGGCTGATTGTGAAGGCGTTTCATCAGCATCTCCACCGCCCGCCGGGCTCCGTTTTTTTCAGCAAACACCGTCACCCGCCGGCCTTGGGGAAAAAGACCCTCCTCCGTCGGCGCTCCTAAGGGCTTCCCCCCAAGAAGCTTCTTTCCGATGGCGGCCATCCGGGGCAGTGCTTTTCTCATCGACGCTGCGGAACTTCCGGTTTTTACGATGTGGATGCTGGTCTTTGCCTGATCCAAACCGGGATTTTCTTCATACATCCCGGTGATGACCGGGATATTCAGTGCTTCGTGAATCATTTTCCCCACACCGCCGCAGGCCATTCCGTAGCGTCCTGCATTAAAGGCGGGGCCCGCCACAAAGAGGTCCGGCTGATACTTTTTTACGATCTGAAGAATTTTTTCCTTGGCGTCCTCGGGGTGTTCATTATAGTAATTGTCTCCACAGATCACTGTGGCAACCACTTTTCCCTCTCCCTGAAGGTACCCTTCAAAACCCATTGCCGGGCCCTTTGCTCCGCTGATTTCCTCCGGAGGAA
>SKOH01000199.1 GCA_007120165.1 Clostridiales bacterium | reverse complement strand
GTTACTAAATATCGCTTTCATGCATTACGGCGGCGAGGACCGCGCAGGTATCACACCTGCTTCCCTTTTCATGTAAATTCTACAACCAAAAAAAATCTCTATGAAGTTCTCTTCTTTTCTATCTTAATATGAACCGGAGGAAAAAGCAATGTTATTTCTTTCCTTTTTTCCAGGAATCCTTTAACGGGACAATTCGGTTGAATATCAATTTTTCCCCGGAGGTGTGTTTATTATCCACGGTGAAAAATCCTTGACGAATAAACTGGAATTTGTCTTCGGACTTCGCTTCCCCCAGGGCCTTTTCCATCTTGATCTCTGTGAGTACTTTTAAGGAATCAGGATTGATTCGTTCTTCCCAGCTCAAGGTTTTATCCTTCAAAAGGGCTTCTTCTTCAATCAGCTTGTCATAAAGCCGGGCCTCTGCACTAATGGCGTTGTTTGCATCCACCCAGTGGATCGTTGCTTTCGGTTTGCGCTCGGTAAAACCGGAACCGCTCTTCGTCTCGGGATCATAGGTGCAACGAAGCTCCGTAATCTCCCCCGAATCATCCTTGATAATTTCGGTTAATTGAATAAAATAGGCCCCCCGTAAACGGACTTCATGGCCCGGGGCAAATCGTTTGAATCCTTTTTCCGGTTTTTCCATAAAGTCATCCTTTTCGATATAAAGAGTATTGGAAAAGGTAACATTTCTTGTTCCCATATCCGGGTTTTTGGGATGATTCTGCACTTCCAATAATTCCTTTTGGTCATTTGGATAATTTTCAATGATAACTTTCAACGGGTTCATCACTGCCATCATCGATGGAGCGGTATCCCGTAAATCTTCCCGTACGCTATGCTCCAGCATGGAAACATCCACTGTGCTTTCATCTTTGGATATCCCGATCTCCCCCAGGAAATGTTTAATGCTTTCCGGCGTATAGCCTCTTCTTCTCATTCCCCGAAGGGTGGGCAGTCTCGGATCGTCCCATCCGTCCACATACCCGCCGGCGACCAGCTCCCGTAAATACCGCTTGCTGGTAATCACCCCGGTAAGGTTCATACGGCCAAACTCCCGCTGTTTCGGGGGTTCATTAAATTCGAGTTCTTCCAATGTCCAGTTGTACAGCGGCCGATGGTCTTTAAACTCAATGGAGCAAAGAGAATGGGTGACCCCTTCAATTGCGTCCTGCAAGGGATGAGCATAATCATACATCGGGTAAATGCACCACTGATTTCCTTGACGATAATGGGCTTCATGCAAAATTCGATAAATCACCGGATCCCTTAAATTCATATTGGGAGATTTCATATCAATTTTGGCCCGCAACACTTTTTCTCCGGTTTTAAATTCTCCCTCTTTCATACGGGTAAAGAGATCGACATTCTCATCAATAATTCGGTCCCGGTAAGGACTGTTTTTTCCGGGCTCTGTCAAGGTCCCCCGGTACTGCCTTATTTCCTCTGCGGACAAATCACAAACATAGGCTTTTCCCTTTTTTACAAGCTCCATGGCATAATCATAGAGTTGTTGAAAATAGTCGGATCCATAAAATATCCGATCTTTGGGATCAAACCCCGCCCATTTCATATCGTCAATAATCGCATCCACATACTCCTTGTCTTCTTTTAACGGGTTGGTATCATCAAAGCGAAGATTGAACTCCCCACCGTACTTTTTCGCAATATTATAGCTGATGTTAATTGCATAGGCACTTCCGATATGCAGGTATCCATTAGGTTCCGGAGGAAACCGGGTGCAGATTCCTCGACTGTATACCCCTTCGTTTAAATCTTTTTCCACAATTCTTTGAAGAAAACTGGATGGATCTTTTTCTATTTTATTATTCGTTTCGTTCCTGTCCATTATTACTCCTCCTAAAATAAGTTGCATAATTTCTGTTCCTTTACTAGCATTATACTGAATAATGTTGGGGAATAAAAGGTTTTTCCATGATTAAAAATCATCGTTTTAATGTTTGTTTTTTATAGCGTAAGGCTTTCAAATTTAAAATCATCCGACCCATCTCAGTGCTCACCAGCAGTACCATGGGAAATGCCAGCCAGTTTAAAAAAGCAAATTTCCCATAGGAAAGGGCAGAAACCCCGGTGATGGTGTAGATGATAATTGCATTCACATTCCAAGGCATCAGCGGTGCGAAGGCGGTACCGGTATTAGCAATGATTACCCCAAGGTCTTCCCGGTTCATTCCCAACCTCTCAAAGGGCTCTACCAAGTGTTTACCGGGAATTAAAATCCCTACGGTCTGATCACAGGTCAAGGCGTTTAAAATAATCGAGAGGATTCCTGTATTCCAGATAAGCCCTCTTTGGTCCCGGCTTCTTCTTTTAATCCCTTCAATCACCGGAGTGATCCAACCGCAGCCTTCATAAATTTTACTGAGGGCAATGCCTCCCATAACGACCAAAACCACCTCAATCATTTGCAGTGCTCCGCCGATTTCGAGCCGCTGAATAAAATCATGATTTATCGGGGAACGAAAACCGAAAAGCAGCGACGAAAGTCCCTCTCCCAGGCTCATTCCCTGAAGACCCATGGCTGCAATAAAGCCCGTGACAATTCCGAATAATAACACGTAGCTCGAAGAAATTTTCCGAAAGCTTAGCCATAATACCCCTAGGGGAATCGCTAAAAGAAGGGGAGAAATAACAAATAATTCCTCTAATATCCCTTGATAGGATAAAACATCTTCGGCATGGATTTCTCCCTGGTATCCCAGTCCGATCAAAGAGTAAAAAAGTAGTGATAAAAGAATAGTAGGCACCATAATTTTTAACATTTTTATAAAATAAGTCCTAAAATTTATGTTCAGCACTTTCATCGTGAAATTTGCCAAAGCGGAAATCGGAGACATCCGGTCAGCTATATACGCTCCAGAGACCAAAGTTCCCAGCAAAAGCCCCCCGGGAATATTGATACTGATACCCAGTGTAAACAGGACGATCCCGATGGTGCTGATAGCCCCAAGACCTGTACCAAGAAAAAAGGCGAGGACGCCACTTACGATAAAGGCCATGGGTAAAAAGTTCATCCCGTGAATGACCTCAAACCCGAAGTAGATAAGGGTAGGCACAATTCCGGAAGCAATCCACATAGAAACATTCAGTCCGATTAAGATAATTAATCCATAAACTTCCTTAGCGTCGAGTATTCCTTGTCTGATCCAGCTAAGACTTGTCATCAGCCCGACACCGGACTTATTAAGTATCATCAGAGCAAGGAATATCGTTCCGTAAATTCCCCATACCAGCGATCTTTGCAGCACCATGGCCATAACCACGCTGCTGATAAAGATCAGTCCTATAATCAATGCCCACCTTATCCTTACTTTCTCTGCCATTTTATCGTTTTTCCCTTCTTTCCCGCTGTTCCTGATAGGCCTCTAGAATTTTGTAGATATGCTGGACTACACCGATAAAGATTACTTCATCCTCTTTTAATTCGATAAATAATTTGGCTGTATAGGCTTTCTCATGCCACTGAGGTTTAATGATTACCAGCTCGTCATTTTCTTCAATGATATCATAATGCAAATAGGCCACCGCATCCTTTAAATCCTGTATAAACTGCTGTTTTCCATTTATTTCGACGGTTTTTCTCCGGATCTTGTGGGTCATGACGTAAAGAATTACATAGGAAAACAGGGCGATGGAAATAAATGAAAAGTGAAAGGATCCGCCGGTCAAGGCCATCATTAAGAAATACATCAATAGTATCAGTCCTAGAAAATGGGCGATGCCCTTAAAGAAAAAACCTCGAAATGCTTTTGCATAGTACTCCTCTTTCATTAAAAACTCACATCCTATCGGTAAATTTCAAACTTGGGCTGCCTTATAAATTATTTGTTCAATATGGAAGTAATATCATTGATTTCAATTTTTATCGTTCCGTCTCCATTGTTTAGAAATTTCACTTTTCTGTCATCCAGATATTCCACGGGAACATGCAGTTCAATCCCTTCCTCGGTTATAATTTTTTGCTTTTTCATCAATTTTTCCGAGGTTTTCGGTTTAAGCTTTACCTTGGGTTCAGTCAAGCCTCTTTTTTCAATGGCCTCACGGTAATCCTTCCGGGCTTCCGGGTTATCCCGAAATACCTTTTCGCTGATTTCTTCAATCTCCAGCTCTTCTGAATCCGTAAAATTCTCCACCATTGCCCGCTTCAAGTCCGTAGTTTTTTTAAAGTCGTTATCATAATGTTTTTTCAGGACTTCTTTATTGGTCCTATTAATGATAGCCATCTTTTCTTTATCGGAAGGCTTACCCTTACAGAGCAGAAACTTCTGGGAGAGATAAAACACTTTTTCATCATTGATCTTGACTTTTTTTTCCTTCAGGAGAATTTTCAGATCGTTTAGATTCACAATAAACCCTTCATCAATGCGCTGATTAATGCTTGCAATTGTTCTTTGATACTGAATAATGGAGTTGATGTTGCCCTCATCCTGATGGTCCACCTCATGGGTAAAGGTTTGTTTGTAATTAAATTTCAGTACCCCTAAATACTCCTGTCCCTTATGATGAAAGGCGACTACTGCCAAGTCTGAGGAAGGGACTTCCGGGTTCTTTGTCATGTACTCAAATAGTTTTTCGGCCAAATCTTTACTCATGGAAAGGAACCGTGCGGGGTCCTGCTGATAGTTCTCGAGAATTTCCCGTACAGGATTGTCCCGGTCCTGAAGAAAAACACATTCCTTTAGTTCCGAATCCTCCATTAATCGTTTGAGATGTTCCCCTAGGAAAAATTCCGTCTCGATACTTTTGGGATGTTCTTTTTCCGATAAAACCGGAAGGCCTACCTGGCTGTCCAGAATGTGTAAAATGCTTTTGGTGATATATACGTCTTCCATTAACTAGTCTCCTTACTTATAAGTTGTATTGATAAATATTGACCTTTTCCATATCTTCCGTCCATCCGTAATCAATCAGTTCCCATCCGGTTCTTTCGTAATAGTCCACCAGATCGGTATACAAATAAACCTTTTGGTAATTTTTTTCTCTGCAATAGTTTAGAATAAATTCCTGAAGTTTTTTTCCGATCCCCTGACTGCGGTAAATAGGGTCTACATAAAGGGAAGCCAGCCAGGGAAACAAATCCTGTCGGCTCAGCAGATCACAGCGCCAAAGTCCAACAGTTGCCACGGCTTTGCCGTCTTCTACCGCCACAAAAGTCAGTGGCAGGTTTTCGGGATCCATGCTGTTACGAATAATCATTTGGTAGCGTTCAAAATTCGTCTCGTTTCCCCATTCTTCCCAAAGCCACTGAACGATCTGAGCTTCATATTCCCTGCACTGGGATAGCAACTTAATTTCCATGTTCATACCTCCTCTTATCATTTAATTGCATTCTATACGCTATGGGGTTATGTAACAAAGCAAATTCTCTCATACACTCTGCTCAATACTTTAGTTCCAGGTTTTATGCTGTATATAGATTCTACATTACTTTCATTAGTTTTAAAATACTTATAAAAGAGTTATCACAGTCAATACTAAAACCTCCATGGCCCAACCTCAATTAGACCATGAAGGCAGTTTGCTGCTTTTTTCCGTCAGTACTTTCCCAATTATGGCTGCATCAAAGAATTAAGTTCTCCTTAAAGATTGATTATAAAAAGAGAAAGATTTTTAAATATTATATCACAATTTTGTCCTTCCCACAGATTAGAACTCAAGAAAACCTGATAATTCTCAAGATCTTTGGGACGCAGATTTTCAGTTGCCGCGGCAAGCTAACCTCGCTGCAGGGCTTCCTTCGGGTGCAGCTCCACATGCTTCCATTTCCCAAGTCTGAACAAATAGTAAGCCATTCCTGCGGAGATCACCGTAGAAAGATTAATGGCGAGCCATACTCCCGTGGATTGTAAATTAAATGCAAAGGCAAAGAGTAATGCAAGACTTACTCGAATAAACAGCCAGGAAATCAATGTGACGTAGAAAGGTTTTTTTGTGTATCCTGCCCCCTGCATCGTTCTCGATAAGATGATGGTAGCCGCATGAAAGGGCTCTGAGAGGGCAATGATGTATAGGAAGTTTTTCCCGATTCGCAGTACTTCGGGATTATTTCCATCGAGGAAAAATCGAATCAGCGGATCGGCGAAAATCACGAAGATCAATGCAAAAAACATCATAAATCCTGCACCAACGATCACACAGCTTTTACCGCTTTCTTCCGCCCGTTTCATTTTATTTGCACCGATATTCATACCGGATAATGTAGCGGCGGCGGTACCCACGGCAAGTCCGGGCATCAAGGCATATTGACTAAGATTCGTACCAATAACAAAGGCAGGTATAGCGGCCTCACCATGAATGGTTCTTGCCAGAATCGCAAAGAGAATAAAGGTCGTAACATTTCTGGTAATTCCCTGAAGGGCTGCGGGAAAACCGATATCAATAATACGTTTGGAACGCTTCCATTTCGGTTTTAACATATGACTGAGGCGGACTTTAATAATAAACCTTCCGCTAAGTAGGGCAGACCAGCCCAGGGTGGTTCCGATTACCCGGGACAGGGCGGTGCCGATTGCGGCTCCCATAACCCCCATTTCCGGAAAGACCCAGAAACCGAAAATAAATCCGTAATTAAGGGCCACATTGGAAATATTCATGATAATATCAATGACTAAAGGAGTTTTCGTATCCCCGGCTCCCTGAAAAATCGCCCGGCCAATAAAATTCAAAAGAAAAAAAGGGACGGAGATAAAAAAGATCAGCATATAATCTGTGGCCAGGGAGAGAACTTCATCTCCTACTCCCAAAAGGCCGAGGATCCACTCGTTTGTCAAAAGGCCCAGGGGGATCATAAAGGCTGAAGCTGCCACAGCGAGATAAAAGGACTGCCCGGCGGTTATTGATGCATTTTCTTCATCATTTCTGCCCACATACCTGGAAACCATGGCAGTGGTCCCGGTGGATATGGCAATGACGATTACCATGATCACCATCACCACGTTCCGTCCTGCCCCTACGGCAGCAATGGCATTGACTCCCAAACTTCCCACCATTCTAATATCAATGGTCCCGATGGAAACCTGCAATAGGGACTGCAGCACTATCGGCCAAGCAAGATACAGGGCGTTGGTATACAAATTATTGTTATTCAGTAAAAAATCCCGTTTATTTTCCAAGGTTCGATTAGCCATATGATTACTCCTTTAGTTATCAGCACTGATCAATGTCTGTTTCCATATAATTGGTTTTTATTTAATGACTCAATCCTATTCATCAGTCTCATTACTGAGTATTGTTTTTTTCCATTCCTTTAATTTTAGATCAAAGGAGGCCGTATTTGCCGGGCTGGATGACGGAAGTTTTATAAATTCCTGATTAAACCCATCAAAGCCCAGATGTTTCTTAAAAAGCTCAAAGGCTTTTCCTCCGTTAAAAAGAACTCTTTCAATAGATCCGTGATTGTGCAGTAAGTCTTTTAAATCATTTATGGCTTCCTCTTTGATGTCGATATCCAAACTGCCTTTTCTCCTGCAGTGTTTGATCACATCCCATAGCCCCAAATGGTGTCTTTTAATCATTTGAATTTTTGCATCGTACCCTTCCGGTTCCTCTTCTCCGAAAGTATTTGCTAGAAGTTTCCAGAATTGATTGCGAGGATTTCCATAGTACTGCTGCTTTCCAAGGGATTTTATCCCGGGCATCGAGCCTAAAATCAGGATCCTGCTGTCCTTTTCCAGAATTGGGGGAAAGGCCTCAATTTTTTCCCGCCTTACCTCCTGATACCGGAAACAATCCCGAATATGGTCATTGATCAGTCCTGTAGCCTGCATATGGGCATAAAGTATCGTAGAACCTACAAATTTAAATCCCCGCTTTTTCATATCCTTTGCCAATGCGTCGGAAACCGCAGTGGTAGCCGGAACCTCCTCTTCTTTTTCCCAGTGATTAATAATCGGCTTATGCTCTACAAAACTCCAGATGTATCCGCTAAAGGTTCCAAACTCCTTTTGCACCTCTAAAAATCTTTTGGCATTATTGACGGAGGCTTCCACCTTTTTACGGTTTCTAATAATACCCGGATTTTGTAACAGCCCTTCAATTTTTTCCGAAGAAAAGGACGCTACTTTTTCCACTTCAAAGTTCTCATAGGCTATTCGGTAACTTTCCCGTTTTTTCAGGATCGTCAGCCAGTTCAGTCCCGCTTGGGCGGATTCCAGCACTAAAAATTCGAAATGGGTCTGATCGTCATAAACGGGAACCCCCCACTCTTCATCGTGATATTTCTCGTAAATTTCATTTCCAATGCACCAATTGCATCGTATCAAAGTCTTCACCTCCTGGAAATTAACCTGCTGATATTTATAACCACCTGTGGGATATTAATTCAACCCCTCCCATATAAATTAAAACCCACCCTGGAGGATAGGTTTTACATGGATTCCAGTCTTTTTATCCGGTCCGTAATAGGAGGATGGGTTGAGAACAGATTACTTTTCTGATTTTGTCGCTGTTTCCTGGAAACTTCCGAATCTTTCTTTAGAGGTTTTGATATATACAGGTTTTCCGTGGCTTCATTGGCGGATTTGAATACTTCAGTATCGCCGGAAATTTTTCTAAGAGCCCCAGCCAGAGCCTTGGGATTTCGGGTAAGGATGGCGCCATTGGCATCGGCCAGATATTCTCTTTTTCTGGAAATCGCAAAATTTAGAATCTGGGCAAATATAGGGGCTAAAATGATCACCACCATGGAACCCAGCAAAATAATCAGTTGTGAATTATTGTTTCCTCTTCCACGACTTTGCTGTCTGCGCCCCCCTCTCATAGAGGACCAGAAGAGCCGCCGGCGTAAGAACCCCGCCAACAAAGAAACGACGCCTACCAATATGATGGCCGTGGTGGAAATTAAAATATCATAATTTACCACATGGCTGATTTCATGGGCAATCACACCCTCCAGCTCTTCCCGGTCCAGCTTATTGATGATCCCCCGTGTAAGGGCGATGGCAGACTTTTCCGGTTTCCGTCCCGTTGCAAAGGCATTTAACGAGTCGTCCTCAATAATATAGACCTTCGGGGGCTTGCTCATACCGGCGGCGAGACTGACGGACTCTACCAAATTATAAATATAGTTCGTATCATCCCGGGGAAGTTCCTTGGCATTATTCATTTTTAAAATCAGTTCATCCCCTTTGGTAAATAAAACGAACAGCTGAACTCCCAGAATTCCTCCGGCAATCATTAAACCCAAGGTACCACTTCCCAGTAGGTATCCCGCAGCGTACCCCACAACAAATACAAATGCAGAAAAAACAAACAACAGCAGCCAGGTTTTTCGTTTGTTGGCGTCCACCGCATCAAACATATCAAGCTTTTGATTACTCTCCATGATATTCTTCTCCTTTTAACCGTCTATTCAAACTCCACCTTAGGAGCTTTCCGTACTTCTTCGCTTTCCACCTCAAAGAGCTCCATGGGTTTGAAACCGAAGAGGGAGGCAATCAGATTCCCTGGAAACTTCTCGATTTCGATATTGTAGCGGGTCACACTGTCCGAGTAGTATTGCCGTACCGAAGCCAGTTTATCTTCCATACCCTTTAATTTTTCCTGAAGATCTAAGAAATTGGTGTTGGCTTTTAAGTCAGGATAACTTTCCCGTAGGGCAAACAGGGATTTTAACGTGGACTGCAGATAATTTTCCGCCTTCGCCGCCTCTTTTACATTTTCGTTATTTTGGGCCGCCATTAATTGATTTCTTGCCTGAATTACCCGCTCTAAGGTCTGAGATTCATGTTTCGCATAGCCTTTTACGGTATTTACCAGATTGGGAATTAAATCGTTTCGCTGCTGCAGGCGAACATCAATCTGAGACCATGCATTTTTCCCACGATTCCTTAAGGTGATCAATCGATTGTATTTTCCGACAAAAATCAATAGAAGCACTGCAATGATAATAATTCCTATAATAAATTCCATTTTCCCACACTCCTCCAGTAGCGTTCCTGATGCAATGCTTTTCCTCCAGGACCCGCTTTTTTTACGTTTTATATGCTCTAATTTTACTCTTTTAACCCTTCGCTGTCAATCAATTCTGATATTGTGGGAGGGTACGTCCTCTAGCATGTTTCTTAAATAAAAGACCCCCAAAATTAGAATCCATACTGAATTTCGAGGGTCGTGTTGAACTTTAAAACGATTTAATTATCTGCTCCGGAAGCCCCTTGGCTGCGGAGTTTATCCTCAAGTCCGGGGCTAAATTCCACTTCCCCATCCTTCATTACCCAAAATGCGTCCACATCATCCAGGGATTCCACTAAAGCCAGGCTTTCCTCAAAGGGCAGTAAAAATACCGCCGTTGATAGATAATCCGCAAGTCCGGAGTCCTGGGTTATCACAGTGACCGCACTATAGTAGTTTCCGGGCATTAAGGTATCCGGGTCGATCAGATGATGCATCACTTCCCCATCCACGATATAGTATCGTTGATAATCTCCACTAGAGACCACGGAAGCATCATTCAAAAACACCGTATCAATGGATTCTCCCCCAAAGGCAGGACCATCGGGATCTCTAATTCCAACCCCCCAGCGATCCCTGACACCGTCCAGCGGTTTCCCGAAGGTACGAACATTTCCTCCCACACTGACAATACCCGAGGTAAAACCCTGTTCAATAACTTCCTGTACAACTATTTCCACAGCATATCCCTTAGCCACGGCACCTACGTCCAGGATCATATTCGAATCCTCCAGAAAAACCGTGCCATTTTCATGGTCTACTACGATTTTATCAATATCCACGTATTCCGCCGCAGCCTCTAACTCTTCCATCGGCGGAATTTCTGCACTTGCCGGATCAAACTCCGCGTCTTCCCGGTACCTTGACCAGATGGTACTCACGGGTCCAATGGCAATGTTCATTTTCCCTTGGGTCGGCTCATACCAGTCTTTGGAAAATTGTATCAGGTCCAGGATTTCCTGGTCCACCTCCACGGGACTTTCTCCCGCATGGTCATTAATGGTTCTAATATTGTTAATACCTTCATATTCTGTAAAACGATCAAATATACGATGCAGCTCTTGCATCCGATTTTCAATATACTCAGCATATTCATTAAAGGCTTCTTCGGATTCCGCAAATCCCACTACGTCGGTAACGGTATCGAAGGTGTCGAAGTATCTGTAGGTATAACGTTCGTATTCCGGTTCCTCTTCACAACCGAGAAGACCGAGGGGTATGGCCAAAACCATCATACTTATCAATATTATCTTAACATTTTTCTTCATAGGAGCCCCCTGCTAATTGTTATAGTCAATAAAACAAACGAAGACGCCCTATTGATTAAGGGCGCCTAAGTTTTAAAAAGGAGTTTGTATAAACTTAATCAAGTTACAAACCGATTCTTTTTTACTCGCTAATGATTAATTATCGTGCGTTTTCGTAAGCGTTTTCAACTACTGCTAAATAACCAGTTACAGTAATGGTTACAGAAGACTCTAATTCTTCAGTATCCGGTGCATCATTTTCGTTAAGTTCTACGCTGTTAGCTTCTTCGATAGTCTGTCCTTCTAACCAATCTTCGAAAGCTTCAATTTGCTCATACCATTCTTTTTCGATTTCAGATACTCTTGCCATCCCATAGTCGTCTCCTCGCTCTTTCTTAGACTGTAGGTCTGCTCCAAG
>SKOH01000166.1 GCA_007120165.1 Clostridiales bacterium | reverse complement strand
GCAGCTGTTTCGCCGGATATTTTTTCTCACAGATTTTATCGGAAAACAGCGAACTGTGATAGGCCCCGGTAATGCCATGGGCGGCATCACTGGTAATTTTCAGCAGCCCTTCATACAGATATTCGGTATTATACCCTTTGTTTTTAAAGCCCTGAACGAACAAATCAATGTTGGGGCTGATTTTCAGCTTGGCGGGCTCGTAGCGGTTGATTTCCCTATCATCGGGCATGGGCACTTTCCTGCGGTGTTTTTCATTTTTGATATCCTCCAGGGAATCCAGAATTCGAAGGCCGTCCACATACCCGGTCGCGTCCTTCCATCGCTGGGCATTATCCAAAAACTCCAGCACTCTTTGCCTTCTTCCGGCGATTTCCATCACCAGGAGCTCGTAGGACTCCACGGGAATATTTTTAATGGTGACCTGAAATTCCTCCGCCAGCTCTTCCAGCTCCCCGATAAAATTATCCGGCAGGTTACCGGTGATTTTCACGAGCAGATCTTCCCTGGGATATTCCTCATCCTTATATACTTTCGGAAGCAGATGGGATACCAGCTCATTGGCCGAATCAAAGGAGGATCCGTACAGCGGGTAAATGACATTTTCAATATTGGCCGTAGAGTTCAGTTCAATAATTGCGCATTGGTCCTGGTCTCTCGGCTGATCGATTCTTCCCACAAGAAGATCAATCCCCCAGTAGTCCTCCACGCCGAAGGCTCTGGAAGCCTCCTCGGCAAGTCTCATCAGATCCGGATGGATGTATTCGGTAATGCTGATGCTGTCGGCCCCTTTACAGATATTGGCCTTTAAATGAAGAAACAGCACCTCTCCTTTTTTCGGCACGGATTTCATTGAATGACCCTGGCGCTTTAAATAGGCATCGGTGTAGGCGTCCCGGATGATCAGATTTTTACGGAGGCGGGGGTTGGTAAGGCGCAGGGCGTTTTTTTCAGTGATCAGCTCTTCGATGTTTTTCTCTCCGTCCCCTTTCACATTGGCCGGCACCCGCAGCAGAGCCGCCTTGGCCTTTCCTCCGATGACCACGACCCGGATATCAACGCCGAGAATCATCTCTTCAATGACGACTTTATCATGGTAATGCTTGGCGTACTGCCAGGCAGTCACTAACGCTTTTTCACTTCGGATATCCACGGAGACCCCGGTGCCGTTCAGTCCTACCGCCGGTTTTACCACCATGGGATTCTCACAGGTACGGTAAAATTCTTTGGCTTTATCCAGCTGATCAAACACGTAGCCTCTGGGAATCGGCAGACGGGATTTTTCCAGGAAATCCTTGGCCGCCTGCTTATGATCCGTCAGGTAATGAACCAGGGAGGATACCCGGGTACTTTGGGAGCGCTGCAGGGCGATGGGATACTCGGCCCCTTCGAAATAAAGCTCCTTTAAGCCGAGTCTTGAATAGAAGACGTTTCGCTTCCGGGCCACCCGAATCAGCTCATCGGTGCCCACTTTTTTGCCCTGGTCCTCGTAGACTCTTGGGGTTTTCATAATATCCTTGAGACTGTCCAGGGTATGAATATAGGCATCCGCCGTTTCCTGGGACCAGGAAATATCATCACTTTCCAGATCCGCCCCCTCTTTTTTCGGTTTGTTGTACCAGTGTTCCTCTACACTGACGACTTTCGAGCGCTTAGACCCTTTCCAGGCATCCCGGATCAGGTCTTCAATATCCTCACCGTCACCGATAACGATGGCCTGCACTTTGTTGACGCCTTTATAGCGAAGAAAATTATCAAGTCCCAAGAGCCGGGCCCGCCTTGCAAGCCACTTTTTATAGCCTACCCGGGTAACTTCCCCCCGGATAATCAGTTTTACCGCGGCGTAATCACTACCCGGAAGCATTTCCGAGATCTGCTTTTTCAGTTTCGCCTCTTCGTAAGGGTCCAGCCCTTCGGACTTCGGATCCAACAGTGTGGTTAACATCCCGTAATAAGCGGGTTTTGCAATCTTTTTTATCTTTTTTTTCACTTTCATCCTGTTCACCCTTTCTCCTCGATTAGTTCCCAATTTCCCTGTTCTCCCCCCGGGTCCAAATTACGTCTTTGGAAAGTTCCCGGAGTACTTTTTCTTCGGTTGTTTTATCCAGCGCCTCCCAGGGGATCTCGTCGGTGATCCGTTGTATCTCATAAGTCCCATCATCTGCCGTCATTTCCATCGTACAGATGTTGACCCCGGGGATGGCCGAAAACGCTTTTTTAGCGGTTGTCAGCGCCGCCTCCCGGACCCCGGGATCAAGGCTCTGCTGCTGATACAACACCGCCCCTTCCGGCGCTTCCCGATTAAAGAGCATTACGTTAATTCCTGGGCCGCTCCGGGGTTTTTCCAGCATAAAGGCTTTGGCCCCGGTACTTCTCTCCTGCTGATAAAACTTTTTCAGCTCCCGATTTCCGGTGATCCTGAGGGTTTTTGAATCGTAGGAGTGAATCGCAACGATTCTTTCATATCCCGGATCCTTTCGGCGGATTTTTTTTATGTCCCGAAAATGCTTTGCCGGTTTGTCTTTTACGACGGTAAAACCCTGCTCTCGCAGGATCTTTTTGTAAAACCGGTTTTCCCTCAGGGTCTTTTCTGCAAACAGGGAACTCATTTTCAAACTGATAAACCCCCGGGCTCCGTTTTCCTCAACCGTTATAATGTCTTTATACCCCATGGTCCCGGGAATATCAGCGGATTTTAAATTATAGCGGGTTTTTGCGGTAAAATAATGCTTTCGTTGGAGTTTTTTATCCATCTGCCCTTTGACTAATTTTTCCGCAGCGTCGACGGGGCTGCCGTACATGGGGAAACGGACATTATAGATATTAGCCCGGCTGTTCATCTCGATAATACAGCATTTCTGATGGTCACGGGATTTTCTAAGATCCTGAACGATCAAGTCCACCCCCCAAAAGTCCGTAACTCCCATTGCGGCCGCTGCCTCTTCCGCCATTTTCAGTAAATCCGGGTGGACAAATTCCGTCACATTGATGCTGTCGGCTCCGGAGCCGATATTGCCTTTTAAATTTAAAAATACTCTTTTCTGCGGCTCCGGTACGGTCTCAAGGCTCATCCCCTGGGTTTTTAAGAAGGCGTCCATTTGGCGATCGGCCACAATCAGGGCGGTGGAAAGCCGGGGATTTTCCTT
>SKOH01000013.1 GCA_007120165.1 Clostridiales bacterium | reverse complement strand
TGAAATAACTAAGTCTTATAGTGAAGAAAAATCATCGAAATATATCAATGGCGTACTTGATGCCCTGGCATCGGAGAAATAAACCTCTCAGCTGATCATTGATTTTGATATAAAGGCGGTTAATGTTATGGAAATCAGAAGTTTATCGGTATCTGAAGTAAATCGTTATATTGCCCGGCTGCTTTATAGCGATCCCATACTATATAATATTAAAGTGCAAGGCGAGTTATCAAACATCCGTTACCATCAAAACGGACATGTTTTTTTCACCCTAAAAGATGACGCATCTAATCTAAAAGGGATGATGTTTTATGAAGACGCCTTAATGTTAAGTACTCCTTTAAAAGAAGGTCTTCAAGTTGCTATCAAAGGATCTATTACGGTTTATGAAAAAAATGGGACTTACCAAATCAAAGCCGCTACCATACAAGTGGATGGCTTAGGAGTGCTATTTGAGGAATTCGTTACTCTGAAAAATAAATTGGATAAAAAAGGATATTTCAAAGAAGAACTTAAACAGAAACTTCCCTATCTTCCCAGCCACATTGGAGTCGTTACTTCTAAAAGCGGGGCTGCTATTCATGATATCGTATCGATTATCCGGCGAAGAAACCCTGGAGCAAAAATCACCCTTTATCCTGCATTGGTACAAGGCCCCCATGGTAGTCGGTCAATTAAAGAGGGTATAGAATACTTTAACGCTGCCAGCTTTAACAAAAAAGTTGACGTGCTGATAGTCGGTAGAGGCGGAGGGGCTCTCGAAGAATTATGGGCTTTTAACGAAATAGAGGTCGTGGAAGCCATACATAAGAGTATTATCCCGATAGTATCTGCAGTAGGCCATGAGTCGGATTACACCTTAGCAGATTATGTTGCGGATTACCGAGCAGCAACACCCTCCATGGCAGCAGAAATTCTAGCACCGGATGTAGAGGATCTGCTAGAGAACTTAAAGCTAAAAAAGCAGTCTCTGAATGTCTCACTTAATAATAAATTAAGTAAAGAGAAGCACCGCTTAGAATTTCTAATGACCCGTCTGATATTTTTCTCTCCGGAAAAGATCATTAATAGAGAAAAAGAAAGACTTGAGTATATTAAGAAAAGGTTAACAAATTCGATCAAAGAAGATATGAAACAACGAAAATCTGTACAAAATAATTTGCGAGTAAAAATCACTGCCCTGAATCCTTATACAATGCTTAATCGCGGTTATGCCTATGTGGAAAATAAGCAGGGTGAGGTTCAAAAAACAATAGACAATCTTCAAATAGATGAAGAACTTTTCATTACGTTTCAAAATGGGAAAATTCGTGTAAAAATTAGTGAAATAATAGGCAAGGAGGCTGAAGATGAATTCCGATAATGGGAGAAACGGATATGAAGAACTGGTTAAAAGATTGGAGCAGGTAATTGCCGCTTTGGAAAAAGAAGGTTTGGATCTGGATCAGAGTATTAAACTTTACGAGGAAGGTGCCGCTCTTTATAAAGAAGCCCAGGAAATACTTTCCTCAAGGGAAGAAAAAGCCCTGGAAATTATCGATATCTTAGAGAAGTCTACTCCGCAGATGACTATAGAAGATATGAAGGAGGAAGTACCGAATGAAAGAACAACTAACAGAGCTCACCAGCGTGATAAATAACACCCTTGAAAAATATTTAGAAGCTAAAGATGATAATAGTCGATTAGTATATGAAGCAATGCAATATAGCACTTTTGCAGGGGGGAAAAGACTGCGGCCGGTATTATTACTGGCGACGCATAAACTTTTTAAACAAGACACCTGCCATGCACTTCCTTTTGCAGCCGCTATTGAAATGATTCATACGTACTCATTAATTCATGATGATTTACCTGCAATGGATGATGATGATTATCGACGAGGAAAGCTTACCAATCACAAAGTTTTTGGTGAAGGAATCGCTGTGCTCGCCGGGGATGGCTTGCTTAATAAAGCCTATGAAATATTACTTAGTGAAATCGTGGAGGCAACCAATCCTCTAGCGGTAGCAAAAGCTGCAAAGGTAATAGGGGAGGCTGCGGGTGTAAAGGGCATGATCGGCGGTCAAGTTGCAGATATCATTTCTGAAGAAAAAGAAATTTCCCCAAAGGAATTGGACTACATCCATGCTCATAAAACCGGTGCTCTGATAGAAGCCGCCATGGTTTCCGGTGCCATTCTAGCTGGAGCGAAAACCCAGGACATCGATAATATTCAAAAAATCGGAAGAAATCTCGGCTTAGCCTTTCAGATTAAAGATGATGTATTAGATATAATCGGAGATGAAAATCAACTGGGAAAACAGATTGGTAGTGATGAAGCAAAAGAGAAATCCACCTACCCCAAACTTTATGGATTAACCACTTGCCATAAAATGATTCAGGAATTAACCGAAGAATCCAATCAGATTTTAAATGAATACTTACCTCAAGCACAGTTTTTAAAGGAACTCAACAATTATCTGATGGATCGTGAGAATTAACAGAATAAGGAGGAAGTTTTGTGGAGTTTTTAAATTCATTGTTTTCAAATGAATACTTAATCGTTGCATTTGTAGCTTGGTTCATAGCTCAATCCATTAAAGTGCTGCACACATTAATAAGAGATAGACACTTCAACTTGTCCAGATTTGTAGGCTCCGGCGGTATGCCCAGCTCTCATTCATCTTTTGTTATGGGACTTACCACTACTATTGGACTTAATCATGGATGGAACTCTGCAATTTTTGCGGTTTCTTTGGTTTTTTCTTTAGTCGTTATGTACGACGCTGCTGGTGTTCGTAGAGCCGTGGGAAAACAGGCGATTATTATGAATAAGATTATTGACGATTTACAGTCTAAGAGAAAAGATAAAAAATCAAAAGAACCTAAAATTACCGGCCATGTTTTAACCGAGAAAAGGTTAAAAGAACTGATCGGACATACTCCGATTGAAGTTTTTGCCGGTGCTATTTTAGGGATCATTGTAGCGAACATCGTAGTTTGATAAAACTCCTATATTATGGTATACTTATTAATAAAACTCAGTGGCACAGTACTCCAGTCAGTTAAGTTGGCTTTGAAGGCGGGGCTAAAAATCCGTCAAAGGGCACATCGATGAAGTTCTTAGTTTTGGCTGCCGACGCCCAGTCGGGGGTCAACTCTG
>SKOH01000117.1 GCA_007120165.1 Clostridiales bacterium | reverse complement strand
GAAACCGACAATCATATTTAGCGAAAGTTCGATAAATGGTTTTCCATAATTTATTAGAAGTCTCAATTTAGAGTTCATTATTTAGAATTATGTTGCTCGATGGACCAAAGAAATGCTGTTATTATATGAAAATCTCACAACAGAACCGTCCCTGCGTGAGGCTGGTCCCTGCGTGAGGCTGTCCCTGCGTGAGGCTTTTATGAAATGAATGGAGAAATTGCAGGCTATGGCTACCTTGAAGGAAATGAGATTGAAAGTGTGTCTGTACGAAGGGATCTACAAGGAAAAGGAATAGGAAAGAAGATTACAAAGCATTTATGTAACGAACTCTACAATAGAGGGAAAAAGGAAATTTTCCGTGAAGTGATTTGTACTGTTGCACGAAGCCATTAGTTATTATACATGTGCCTTGTAAAGCTTGAGATGGCAGAAAAAAAGGTATGATTGATATAACTTAGCAATTCAGGTCAAGAATTGGCCATCTTAATGTAGTACTCTTTTTATAGGAGGTGAAAACATGGAAAGATGGGAAAAAATTGATGCAGTTCAACGTATGCAAGATTATATAGCGGAACATGTTATGGAACCAATTACTTTACATCAGCTAGCCCGGGTAGCTGGTTATTCTCCCTGGCATTCGGGGAGAATTTTTAGAGAACTAACTGGGAAAACGCTTTTTGAATATATTAGAAAATATCGTCTTTCTCAAGCGGCAGTTAAACTCAGGGATGAGGATCGGAAAATAATTGATGTAGCATTTGATTTTGTTTTTGATTCACATGAGGGGTTTACCAGGGCATTTTCGAAACAGTTTGGTATGACTCCTAATTATTATTCCCGAAATACACCACCAATACAACTATTTTTACCCCATCGTATCCGTGAATATTACCTTACTTTGCAAAAAGGAGAGAATAAGATGAGTAAAAAGTCTAGTGATACTGTCTTTGTTCAGGTTGTTGATCGGCCAGCTAGAAAATTAATAGTAAAGTGGGGAAGGGAAGCTACGAATTACTTTGAGTATTGTGATGAAGTAGGTTGTGATATCTGGGGAGTTTTAACCAGCATAAAAGAAGCGATATATGAGCCGATTGGTATGTGGATGCCTGAGAATCTTCGTAAGAAAGATGCTTCAAAATATGTTCAGGGAGTGGAGGTTCCAGATAATTATTCTGGTAAAGTACCAGAAGGATTTGACATAATGGATCTCCCACCTTGTAAAATCATGATTTTTCAAGGAGAACCTTATGAAAATGAAAAATTTGAGGAAGCAATTGGCTCCTTATGGGAAGTAATGAAAAAATACAATCCTGAGTTGTATGGTTTTAAATGGGTTGATGAAGACGCGCCGAGATTTCAATTGGAGCCTAGGGGCTATAGAGGCTATATCGAAGGGCGACCAGTCAGGGAAATCAACAAGTAAATGCTGTTCTGAAAAAAACCAGTGAAATAAAAAACCATATCCAGAGGCCTAAGATAAGAGTTAACAAAGGCCCTGGATATGGGAAATGCGGATTTGCAAATCTGGCGGACTGCGGCATTTGCATTGACGGTATAGACATCAATAAAAAAAGTAAAATTTGTGAGACATTAACAGGTTATGGCATCAACCTAGAAACTGGCAGCAATATGAAGAGGTGAAAAATTTGGGTATCAAAACAAAAATAATAGTTGTCGGTGCATCCGGCGCTTTAGGTGGACTGATTTGTGATGAAGTAAATAATTTATTTAAAAATGAAGTTTTACTTTTTGTCGGCGACTATCATACCGCCCGGGGAGAAAATACAGCTCGAAAATTTACTGCGAAGTTCTGTGAAACGAACATTAATGACATTGAAAAATTGTCAGCTAGTTTGTCAGAAATGGATATTGTTATAGTCGCTATCAATCAAAGAGAGCCTATTATTCAAAGGATATGCATTGAAAAGAAACTGCTATGCATTGATGTAACAGCTTTTGATACTTTCGCAAAGAAAGTGCAGGAACTATATAATAATATTGAAGATGAAACAAAACCCACTTCTTTATTGATGGCCGGATTTTTCCCCGGTTTGTCGGGGCTATTATTACAAAAGGCTGTAAAAAGCTTTGATTCAGTGGAAGATGCAAATATTTCTTTAATACAGAATACAAATGCTAAAGCCGGAGTCTCCGGGATCCTTGATATGGTAAAAATCATATCACAGCCCGTTACTATTACTTACAAAGATAAAGAAAGACAAAGACCCGGATTCCTTATGAAAAGAGAAATTAAAGTAACTTCCTTGGGAAAAAGTTACAAGCCCCGACTCATATCACATTCAGAAAAGGCAATGCTGGAAGAAATGCTCTCTGTAGACAATCTGCATTATTGGACAGCGTGGAATAATGAAACTTTTAATATTTTAATATCTTTCTTAAAGCGGACTTCTTTACTAAGATTGATTACCGGTAGAATTAAGCGAGAAACTTTTAATAATATAATCAAACATGATGAAAGTAAATCGGAAGAAATATTACTGATTGTCGATGTAAAGGGTTTTAAAAATGGGGTTGATCACACGAAAAGCTTTTATATCAAGACATTTTCTGACTATGTTACAACAGCAAAGACTACAGCAGCTTTAGCCAAAGTGATATTAACTAAAAAGAATCAGGGTGCCTGCTTACCTATAGAAATAACAACCTTAGATGAGATACTGGAAATCATAGATGATAAAAGAATCGAGTATTATCAAGATTGATACTAAACACAGTAAAATATATGTTACAGGGACGGTTTAAGCAGAATTAAGACGGTATCCGATTATCGGAATCCCGGTACAATCTCACCGGAATAGTGGTATCATTTAACAAGAACATCTAAAAATCACAATGGGAGGTTCTTTTGGTAGCTCAAGAGCTCGCATCTTCATATTATAAGAGTACTGAAGTTGGCATGCATATTTGTGGAAAGTGCAAAAAACTATAAACAACCGCCTGAGAGCTTGGTAATAAGCTTTTAAGCGGTTGTCAGGCATTTAGAAAACTACAGGGTCTTAAGAGTTTGACTGCTGTTTTTTTTCTGCTTTTCATTAGTACTTTTACCTAAGAAAATCTTTCCTATCCAAAGGAACCAAAAAATTTGTCCGATTCCAAACAGAGCGCCCAGGAAGTTTAGAGGAGGAAGAATGGAAATGACTCCCAGGATACCGATG